>JASFIT010000109.1:0-11328 GCA_050122535.1 Desulfobacteraceae bacterium
CACAGGTAGAGCCCTTGCACAGGTGTGCGATACTGGCTGCACTCGGGGAAGGGGCGCCGATCCACGATCTGGTTTTCGCTCAACTCTCCCACCTGGATATCGCCTCCCACCATGTTTGGCAGGTGCCGCTCGATATCAAGCGGGGTGACTCCGAAAACATCAACCGCATTTTCAGGTGTCAGATTCTCGGCATAGGTGGCCAGGTGCTTGGCGCATTGCACTGTGTACTCGTCGCGAATCTGGTCCCACCGTTCCGGACCCCCTTCCTCTTCGCACAGATTTCCCGGGGCTACCTGCCAAAAAAAGGCCGTACACTTGCCTGGCGGGGCCTGGGTGGGATCGTGCTGGCCTGGAAGACCTCCTATGAGCTGGAGCGACCGTGGCAGTCGCCGGGCCGCGCAGTCCCTGTAGAGCTCAATGATGTCTTCGATCCCCTCAAGCCCAGCAATGATGTACCATGCCCTGTTCACATCCGGATCCCAATCGGCCGCCTTCCAGTAAAGACGCTCATTGAGAGCCAAGTGCAAAGTGAACAGGGGTGTGGTGTTTGAATACTTGAATCCTTCCACTTTCTTGACGAACCCGGGATCCAGATGCTCAGCTCCCACCATCTCTAAAAAGGTCTGGTTCGGGTTGACGCAACTGGCCACGAACTTGCGGGCTCGAAACTCGCGGCCATCCCGAATCTGTACACCCACGGCCCGACCATCTTCCACGAGGATCTTGGTCACCTCTTGCGCTTCGATAACGTGAGCACCGGCTTTAACAATCATTTTGTGAAGTGTATGGGCCAAACTGTGTGTAGAGTTCTTTGCCGTCTGGGTGTTCACACCTGAGGCAACGGCTGCGGGGGGAATAAAACCGAGCCTTTTCGAATCGGCTTCGAAACCCCGGATTATGGATAGAAATACGAACATGGCACGCACAATGTCATTTTCGAAGAACTCGCTGAACACCTCCATAATGGAATAGGGCTCCCACTGCAGGTACTGCCGGCCCACCTCACTTCTCTCCAGAATGGCCTTTTTCTTCTCAAAGGGCACCGGGGGAGAAAACTGTTCTATGGCGAATATCTCCCTTGCCATCTGAGCATATTTCTTGTTCACCTGAAGGAAGCTCTTGGCATCCTTGGCCGAGAACCGACCTATGGCCTCTGCGGTCTTTTCAGGCTCATCGGCGTACCAGAGGAGTGCCCTGTGGTCCCTAAGAAGCATGGCCACTGAAACGGGCAGACGAATATACTCTTGACCCAATTCGCCCAGCTCAAGGTCCCTGTACCAGAGGGTATCACACACGCCCCGATGGTTGACGGAATGCACATTATGCCAGAATTCCGCCTTCCCCTCATGAGAGTCCAGCCCACCTCCCAGTTCCAGGTGTCGTTCGATCAAAAGGATCTTCACACCCGCCTTGGCCAGATAGCCGCAGCAGATCATGGCATTGTGACCGCTACCGATCATGATTCCGTCGTATTCATTGTTCATCTTTCAAAATGCCTTCTGCTCATGTCTTCTTTTCAAACTAGTCTTATACCTCAATTGGCTGAAAAATTATGTTTCCAATTTTAGTCAAGGCCAACTTCATAACCGCGAAAAAGGCTGTATCGCATTTCGACAAAACTGTCATTCCGGGCGAGCCCGCAAGCCTGCCCCGTACTCGATACGGGGTTGGGCGAGACCCGGAATCCAGGAAAATCGCGGGAAATCTAATCATTCTGGATCCCGGCTCGCATCCCGCTCCGTGGGACTTGGCCGGGATGACGAAGTGCGACACAATCTTTCGCGGGAATGACAGAAAATGGGTTTCATAACTCACCAATGGAGCGCATGTCAAAACCCAATTATCAACATTGAATAAGTTCACATACATAAATGCTATACTTCCCACCATTTGGGGCGTTTCAGGTCATCCATAATGACCTCTGCGGCAATCAGCCCAGGAGCGCCTATAATCCCTCCGCCAGGATGCATGCATGCACCGGCCAGATAGAGCCCTTCTATGGGGGTGCGAAACTGTGCCAATTCGGGCAGAGGCCGAAAGTGCTCCATCTGAGCAAAGTGCATTCGGCCCATGAAGACACCACCCTCCTTCATGTTGATAAACCGCTCCTCGATGTCTAGAGGCGTCTGTGTGGTCGCTTTGAGTATGTTATCCTCTGTCAGGTTGGGGGCATACTCTCGCCACTTGGCAATACAGCGCTCCATGTATTCATCTTTAACCTCATCCCAATCTGCGTCCTTCAGCTTGTAGGGAACCAGCTGCCAGAGAAAAGCGGTGTGAAATCCCTCTGGGGCTTGAGACCGATCAAACCAGGTCGGGACGCTGGCAATGAAGCCCAGCTTCTCAGGAAGCCTTCCCCGGCGCACATCTGAAAGAACTGATACAAAATCTTCGGGCCTGTCCAGCCCAATATTCAACCGGAAAGCCTGGTTTACGTCTTCATAGCCAGGTTGGATCTTAAACAGAGGAGCCTCACGCAAGGCCATGTGAACGGAGAAGACCGAGAACTCATCCAGACGAAAGCCCTTGACTTGCCTGACAAATTCACCCTCTAAATGTTCTTCACCAACCAGTTTCAAGAAGGTTTGTTTCAGGTCAATGGTGCTGACCACGATCGGGGCCAAGTATTTACTGCCATCGCTTGTCTCCACACCCACTGTCTTGTCATCCTCAATCAGAATCTTCTCCACATGGGCGAACGACTTGGTCTCGCCTCCGTTTTGAATCAGCGCCCGCCACAAGGCGTGGGCAGGGGCATGTGATCCGCCAAGGGCAATCTGGGAATGCTCCACCTGACAAACCACCAGCGGTACGACGGCACCCAGTCCAGCATAATCGGGTAAAATACCTCGCGGGATTGGAAGGTGGTGAAGCACCAAGGCCTTGAGATGTTCGTTTTCAAACCACTCCTCCAACAGCTCATGCGGCGACATCCGTCCAACCCTCAGCCACTCCATGCCTTCAAGTGATCCCTCGAGTCTCATGACCTGCTCAGAAGGAGGAGCCGGAGGGCTGTAAAATGCGGGCGGAATAATGGTGGAAACAAACGGACCATAGTTGTCCACAATTTCCCTCCACTTCACTGCGTCCTTTTTGGAGAAACGGGCGATGCTCGCGCATGTCTTATCCAAGTCATCGTAAAAACAGAGTGAGCGGCCATCGGGAAGGATCATGCCGGCCTGCACGGGGGGACGGTAATAACGGGCATTAAAGGCCTCCATCTCGAGATCTTCGTAAGGGGGCATGATGTTGATGGTGTCGTGGAAATAGGAATGCAGGTTGTGTAAGAAGGCTGGAACCGTAATCTCTTCTGTACTGAGCCCTCCTCCTGCCTCCAGACGCCTCTCCATGACCAACACCTCTAGACCCGCTTTGGCCAGGTAGTTTCCCAGTATGAGACCATTGTGTCCTGCACCAACCACTATGACATCGTATTTTTTTTCAGCCATGGTGAGCCTACCTCATACCAACGAGTCACCTTACCCCTTTTTAAACCTGAGCCCATCCTGAAATTCCGGGGTGAGGCTGGTCTTGTATTTGCCCAAATCAGCAGGGGGAAAGGGGATGCGCTTGTGGCGTTTTGAAAATCCGTAAGGCAGGGTCGCATCAATCCCCACCTTGGTACGCACGCCCTTTTCTGAGATCGGCACATATTCATGCCCACGTGAACCCGGCATGAGGATGAGACCTTTGGACGCGTCCCACCGGGTCGCCAAGGCCCATTCCACATCGGCAGGATTGCGAATGTCGATATCATCATCCACCACCACAACGAGATCCAAATCCTTAAGGGCAGTGATCGCCGCATATATGGCGTTTCTCTGATAACCTTCATCAGCCTCACTGCTTTTTTTCACCGCGATATTCAGGTGGAAACGGCAGACACTGCCTACGGTTAGGGCCACATCGGTCACGCAGGGTGCGGCGGCTTTTACACCATTAATAATGGCCGCTTCCAGAACGGGCTTGCGAAAGAAGGGCATTTCCTTGGTCATAATGGCGTGCCAAATGGGATCCTGGCGGTGACAAAGGCAGGAGATCGTTGCAATGGGCGCCGGGGCCACATCCGAATAAAGACCGATGAACTCCATAAATGGGCCCTCTTCTATCTCCTCCTCGGGCGAAATGAACCCTTCGAGGACAATCTCGGCGTCAGCCGGCACTTTCAAGGGAACGGTGCGACAATCCACCAGCTCGACAGGGCGTCGCAGAATGCCTGAGGCCACATGATACTCATCCATCTCAAATGGAAGCTGAGCGCCCATGGTCGCCCCTGCATAGAGCGTACCGACATCTGCCCCAACCACAACGGCGATAGGTAGCGGTTCCCCCTTTGATTTGGCGCGTTCCCACAGGACGCGCAGATGGCGCCCCTGGTCGATCTTCAGTGCCATGCGGTTTTGTTCCACATACATGAAGCGATGGTAGGAGGCATTGCACACGCCCGTCTCTTGGTCTTTTGCCATGACCACCCCGGCTGAGATATAGCGGCCGCCATCATTAGGGGCGTATCTGAGCATGGGCAGCCGTTGGATGAGATCGGGATGATCGTGAAAGACCTCTTGAACAGGTCCTGAGTCTGCACTTTTAGGCGGTATGAGATGGCTCAAGCCTTCCGGGATATACTGGCGCAATCCAGCCACGTCCTGCTGATAGATGGTCAGGAGGTTCTCTTCGCTGCCGAACAGGTTGCCCACCACCGGCATGCCGTAGTCTTTGACACGCTTGAACAACATGGCCCTTTCAGGCTCTCTATAAAGGATGCTGGTCAACTCCAGGTCCCAGTCAACCTCATCTTCCACTTTCAATAGCAGGCCGGCCGCGTCGAGGCGCTGCAGGGCTGCACGAAAACTCAAATCAGGAATTTCTGTCGGACTGTTTATGGTCATGAGGTGTCCTCCTTTCTCCTGGAACACTATCCAGGATTCGTGCCCTCTTCTTCTCCTCCCAGGTAGGCTTCCCGAAGTGCTTCACTGCTCAAGAGATCCTGGGCACCATCCGACATAACGATCATGCCTGTCTCCATGACATACCCCCTGTCCGCTATTTGAAGGGCTTGCAAGGCATTTTGTTCAACGAGAAATATGGTGATTCCCGATTGGTGCAGATCGCTAATGATGGTGAAGATCTCTCTGACTAAAATGGGAGACAAACCTAAAGAGGGCTCATCTAACATGAGGAGCCTTGGCCGGGCAAGCAGCGCTCTCCCAATGGCCAGCATCTGCTGTTCCCCTCCGGACAGAACATTTGCGGAAAGGTCCTTCCGCGCAGCCAAGAGTGGAAAGCGCTCGAAGACCTTTTCTATGTCTCCTTTGATGGCCGACTGATCCGATCGTGTGTAAGCGCCCATGAGCAAGTTTTCATAGACCGTCATTCTTTTCAATATGGAGCGGCCTTCGGGGACTAGGACGAGCCCTTGTTTCACCCTGGATGTGGCTGACTTGCGATGGATAAAATTTCCTTCATACGTGATGGTGCCGGCCGTGGGAGAGAGGATGCCACAGATCGTCTTCATCAGGGTGGACTTCCCCGCACCATTTGTCCCGATAAGGGAAATAATCTCCCCCTCCTCGATTTGCAGGGATATGCCCTTTAGGACCTGGATTCTGCCATAGCCCGTCTCTAAGTTCAGGATATTAAGCAACTATTCCTCCTTGCCAAGGTAGGCCTCCAACACCTGTTCGTTCCGACGAATCTCCGCAGGTGTTCCCTCTGCTATCTTCTGCCCGAAATTCAAGACGAAAATATGATCACAGATGCCCATCACCACCCTCATGTCATGTTCAATCACCAGGATGGTAATCCCGAGATCATGGATCCTCGATAAGAAGCCCAATAAGTCCTTTGTCTCCCGAATATTCATTCCAGCCGTTGGTTCATCCAGCAGAAGCAGCTTGGGCTGGGCAGCAATCGCTCTCGCAATCTCCACCTTTCTTTGGCTTCCATAGGGAAGGGTTACTGCTTTACGATCTCTCATTTCCCACAGACCCAAGACTTTCAGGGCTTCCTCGACCTGAGCTCTCAATTCCAACTCCCGTGGCCTTCGGATAGGCAGAATCCCACTGAACCCGGATCGGGAAAGGAAATTCTGACCGATCAGGACATTTTCCCACGTGGTCATGCTCGGAAACAGACGGATGGTCTGAAAGGTCCTGCTAATTCCCATGCGGGCAATCCGATAGGCCTTTAGTTCGGTCAGGCTCACGTCTTCCAAGCGAATAGACCCGCTACTGCAGGGATACACGCCCGTAATCAGGTTGAACACCGTGGTCTTTCCCGCGCCGTTGGGCCCTATGAGGCCGTAAATGTATCCCTTGGAGACATCTAGGCTCAGATCGTTAACGGCCCTGAGTCCGCCAAAATTCTTGCTGACCCCGGCCAGGGTAAGGAGTTGGCTCTGTTTCAAGATCTTGTCCTCTTTCGCTGCGGCAGCCAAAAATCTTTTCGAAGCATCTCCCGGGTAACAATGCCTGAAGGCCTTGCGATCATAAGCCCAATAATAATCAGGCCAAAAAAGGCGCCTCGCCAATCTTGTAGGAACCTGAGAAATTCGGGGAGAAGGACAAAGATCGTTGTCCCTAGTACTGCGCCCCAGAAAGTGAGCATCCCTCCCATGATGACGTAGAGGACCATGTGGATGGACTCCCATACATTGAAAAACTCAGGTTCGATGTAGAGGTAATAGTGGGCATATAGCCCACCACCCACGCCGGCAATAAAGGCCCCAATTCCAAATGCACCCACCTTCAAAAGCACGATATGAATCCCAATGAGTTCACTCACCGTCTCGTCATCGTGGGTGGCCAGCATGGCGAGACCTGCCCTGGAGCGGGAAAGGAAGAAGAAAAAGAGAAGAAAGAACAGAACCCATGCCCAGATCCATATGATGGAAATAGGGGTATCCCCGATGCCTCGAAATCCATAAGCCCCTCCTGTTAAGGGCTTCAGGAAGTTCATGAAGAAATTCCTTACGATCTCCCCAAAGGCGAGGGTCGCCATGGCCAGAAAGATCCCTTTTAACCGCAGCGCAGGAAAGCCCACAAGAATTCCGATAATACCTGCCACAATGCCTCCGACGATCAGTGCTGGGAACAGGGGAAGATGGAGATGAACGGTCAGGATGGCGGATGTGTATGCACCGAGGGCCATGAAACCCGCATTGCCTATGGAAAGCTGACCTGTGGCCATGGGACAATAGACACTTAAGGCAAGCAGGATATTGATGCCCAGGTTTGAGAGGAGATCTAATTGATAGCTACTCAACATTAGATTCTCTCCTTCTCTGGCTGTAAGACGCCAAGGATTCCCTGTGGTCGCAGCAGGAGAGCGAGAAACAGGAGACCATACACCGCAAAATCCCTTGCCGAGGATCCGAGATAGGCCACACTCAGGACCTCTATGATCCCAATAAACATGCCGCCCACGATCGCGCCCCTCAGATTTCCCATGCCGCCCACAATCATTGCGGCAATCCCCTTAATGCCTGGCTCCATGCCCATAAAGGGCGAGACGATGGAAAAACTCAAACCAAATATGATCCCGGCCGCTCCAGCGAGAGCCCCTGAAAAGAAGAAGGTCATGAGGATAATGAGATTGCTGTCAACCCCTAATATGTTGGCGGTATCTAGGCTCTCTGCAACGGAACGCATACCCCGCCCCAGCCTCGACCGCTGGATAAAGAGATCCAAGGCGACCATCACTAAGACGGCAAGACCGAGTGTGAGGATTTGGGTTGATGAGATGAGAACAGGTCCGATATGAAAATTGACGGGTTCCATCCACTGGGGAAACTGTGTGCGTTCTGACCCAAAGAGATTCACGGCCGTGTTTTGAAAGAGAATGGAGAATCCGATCGTGCTGAGTAGAGGGACCAGGGGAGGTGCGTTTCTAAGGGGGCGAAAGGAGAAACGCTCTACGAGCAGGCAGGAAAACCCTGTGCAGACCATGGCGAGTGGAACGGCCAGGTAAAAGGGCAAACCCAGGTTCACAAAGGTGAGTCCAAAGATGGCCCCGAGCATAAATATCTCGCCAATGGCAAAATTGAGCATGTTCAAAATGCCCATAAGGAGCGTGAAGGCGATGGCAATCAGGGCATAGGTGCTGCCCAGCATGATGCCGTTAAAGATCTGTTGGATAAACAATCTTTACTCCTTTGCCTGATTCCTTATGAGGTCCATGACTGACTTGGCCTTACGACCGCCTTCCTTATAATCCAACCATTTCACCACGGGCCTTGGGCGTTTCCCTCGGACCACGTCATCCGCCCACAGGAGGAGCTTTCTCATGGCATGAGAATATCTGGCCGTCCATGAAAAGAATCTGTGATGTAAGACATCCGGTCGGTTCCATGGGCATACGGTTATGCAGCGGGCGCAATCATTCCACCGGTTGGGGTTTGAGACCCAGAACCGTTGGCATGCACGATCATCAAGCTGCCACTTCTCTACGCCCCGGACCACTGTTTTATCCTCTTGGGGGATGGCCTGCGAAGGGCAATTCTTGGCACACTTCCCGCAGATCTCGCAGAATTCCACGGCACCCAAGTCAACAGGAGAATCCGCAGCCAGGGGAAGATCGGTCGTCACCGTGGAAAGCCGCAGCCGAGGGCCGTACTTGCGTGTTATAAGAATCCCGAGTCGACCCAGCTCTCCCAGCCCGGCCGCCTCGGCAATGGGAACGTGTTGGACCCACTCATTAATAAAGAAATGGGCCCTGGCTGGATATCCCAGTTCTCGGATATAGGCAGCGAGGGAGACCGCGACCCTGGCCGCGTTCAGATAGCCTAGGCCCACCTCCGCATTGTCGATCCAGCCTGGCGCATAGCGCATACGGCGGTAGTCCATTTCCACGCCGATGGAGATGGCAGATTTGTGGGGCATCTGGATCTCCTGACCCGCCGTCCCCTTTGCAAAGTCGATCCGAAGTCCTGTGTGGCTGTACACATAAGCCTGGTTTAACGCACATATGCCGACCAAGTCCGCTCCGAGGAAGAGGGCAACCTCCTTAATATTCGAGGCCATGCTCTTCGTGTCATTGACCTCAATGCTGTTGGGATTTAAGGGGCCGTCTGCCACCTTTCGCCAGGATCGCATGGGCACGTTCTGGGGTCTGGTCTCAGGATAGAAGATGCGCCGAAAGGGATCTATGGATTCAGTCGTCCAGCGTTTCTGCACCTTCTCCCCCAAACCCCCTATGGCCGCTTGGGTGTGCATCTGGTTTCGTTGATCAAATTTCTCCTGAGGCGCTACGATTTTGGTGGTAGATTCTTGTCTCTTCCCCATGTTTTTCTGATTTCCCATCCAATGCATTTCTTAAAAGGGCACATCCTCTCTCTCATCTAGAATTCTCTTGGCCTTGTGGTCCCACCTGGGAAGGCTCCCGTGCTCCAATATCTCCACGGACGCGCGAATACCCAACCCTAGCTGTAGGGCCTTTTCCAGCTTTCCCTGAAATTCCTTATGAAATGCCGGCCCCAGTTCAGGTACCGGATCCAACTTCACGATGATCTCATCCAGACCCTCCACCCTGGTGAATACCATCTGAAATTCGTCCACCTCTGCAAATTGGCGGACAATTTCTTCGATCCTGCTCGGGTACACAATGACCCCTCGAATCTTCTTCATATCATCCAATCTGCCCAGCACACTTCCTTCCAGGCTAAAGAGGGTCCGTCCACATGGGCAGTCCCTATCAGCCACTTTCACCATGTCCCGGGTGCGATACCTCAAAAAGGGATGGGCCCGTCGCTCCAAATTCGTCAGAATGAGCTCACCCGTGCCCCCTGGCCTTACGGGCTCACCAGTCTGAAAATCGAGAACCTCCAGACAAACCCAGTCGTCGTTTATGTGGGTAAGTCCTGACTGGAATTCACAATTGAAGCCCCAAGGGCCAATCTCGGTGGAACCAATAAAATCGAAGGCCTTGCAACCGTAGGCATCTTCGATTTTCTTCACCACACTGGGGATACCGCCTCCTGGCTCTCCTGTATGCCAGCTGATGCGGATCTTCGCCTCTTTTTTTAGATCGATGCCCATCTTTTTTGCCTCTTCAGCCATGTAGAGGGCATAGGACGGGGTAGAACCCATAGCGGTGATCGGGTAGTTCACGAGGGTATGAATACGTTGTTCTGTCTTGAAGCCGCCCGTGGCAAAGAGGGTGCAACCTATCTCTTGCGCGGCATAGTATGATGCCCAAAATCCGATAAATGGGCCGAATCCAAATGCGGGCATGACCATATCCGCCTTTCGGACGCCATAGGCATAGAGCATCCTGGCATGCATGTGGCAAAACTTGGTCCAATCCTCTTCCGTGTCCACGACCCTGAGAGGTTGCCCAGTGGTCCCGGAAGTCTGATGGACTCGTTGGCATTCCTCAAAGGGCATGGTGAGCATGCTGCCCCATGGAGGAAAGGCACTCTGGTCTTCCCTTAGATCCTCTTTCGTAATAAAAGGGAGAAGGGAAATATCTTCGAGGGATCGGATCTTATCCGGAGTAAGATTCGCTTCCTCAAATTTTCTTTTGTAAAAGGCGCTTTTTCCCCACGCGTGTTGGACGATTCTCTTCAGTTTTTCCTCTTGCAATCGCCTGATCTCGTCCCGCGAGGCGGTTTCTATCTCCGGATCATAATAACCGCTGTCCATAACGCCCCCTCCACGACTAAAGTTCAATGTCACTCGTCATGAACGATTCGCGCCTCAATCCTTCCACGTAGTGCGCGACAGTCTTCTTTGTATCCTCCAAGTGAGACAGAATCGCTTCCTCTGCCTTCTTTGGATCATTGGATTGGAGTGCCTTTACAATGAGTTCGTGCCCATCCCTGGTCACTTTCGCGATTTCGGGAACCCGAAGACAGAAGACGCGAAATCGCAGAGTGCGCTTAATGAGGATTTGGTTGAGTTCGTATAGGGTTTTGCTCCGTGCCGCCCTACTGAGTAGCTGATGGAACTCTGTATCAAGGTCAATCATTTTGTTCGTCAGGACACCTTTTAGCAGTTTGTCCATTTCTTTAAGGTTGGCCTCAAGCCCTTTGAGTTCATCAGGCGTGATTCTTTCCGCCGCCAGCCTCACGATGATCCGCTCCACAGCTGCTCGCGCCATAAAAAGATCCACCACATCGCGCTCAGACATGTCTTCCACGATGTATCCAGCCCGCGGAATGGAATATACGCTGCCGTCAGAGACGAGCTTCTGTAAGGCCTCTCTCACGGGTGTCCTACTGACCCCCATCTGCTCGGCCAGGACTGACTCCACCAGTCGGGTTCCACTCGGTATTTTCCCCGTGATGATGGCCCAGTGAAGCTCCTTATAGACCTGTTCGGCCAGGGAGCC
>JASFIT010000110.1:0-11243 GCA_050122535.1 Desulfobacteraceae bacterium
TTGAGCATTCCTATTATTTAGGCCTCCTTGACTTGACACTGTTTCTTGAGTAGCTTGGATTGTATGGAAAGTGAGATTGAGGCACTGAAAAGAATTCTCCAAGATACCGAAAAAATCACTGTGCTCACAGGGGCTGGAATTTCAGCCGAGAGCGGTGTGCCCACCTTCAGGGGTGCGGACGGCCTATGGCAAAAATACCGTGCCACCGAGCTTGCCACGCCTGAAGCCTTTTCAAGGAATCCGAAGCTCGTCTGGGAGTTCTACCACTGGCGGCGAGGCCTTATTAGTCAA
Organism: Desulfobacteraceae bacterium; assembly: GCA_050122535.1. Lineage (GTDB taxonomy): Bacteria > Desulfobacterota > DSM-4660 > Desulfatiglandales > HGW-15 > JASFEQ01. The sequence continues at coordinate 292 of JASFIT010000110.1, forward strand.
GTGACCTATAATGCGGCCCACAAGGCCCTTGCTGATCTTGAGTCAAAGGTTCCACATTTCACCCTCGTAACGCAAAACGTGGACGGACTTCATCTCCTCGCAGGGAGTAAGAACGTGCTGGAAATTCACGGAAATCTTTGGAAGATCCGTTGCACTGCGTGTCAAAAAATTACCACCGGTCGTTCGTCAGACCTGAGCGCTTTGCCGAAATGCCAAGAATGCGGGGGTCTGCTCCGTCCCCATGTGGTCTGGTTTGGGGAGGCCTTGGACGCCACTCTCCTGCGCCAAGCCATTGCGGCATCCCGGGATTGCCAGGTCATGCTGGTTATTGGTACATCATCGTTGGTTCAGCCTGCTGCATCTCTGGCCCTTGAGGCCAAATCGGCAGGGGCAACCTTGGCGGAAATCAATCTGGAAAAGACCCCCCATTCTCATTTCATGGACTTCAGCATCTTGGGTAAAGCGGGCGACATTGTCCCAAGACTTTTGAGGAATTGGCCATGAAGGCCTCTGGCATCATCTCCCTGACGACGGATTTCGGCCTCAGCGATCCCTACGTGGCGATGATGAAAGGCGTCATCCTCTCCATTAATCCAGAAGCCCGGATCGTTGACGTCAGCCACCAGGTCAGAGCTGGCTCCATCATTCAAGCGGCTGGCCTTATCCATGAGACCTTCCCCTTTTACCCGAAAGGAACTGTGCACGTGGCCGTTGTGGATCCGGGTGTGGGGAGTGAAAGGCGCCTCATGGGGATGGAAGCAGGCGGACATTTTTTCGTTGGACCTGATAATGGTGTCTTCTGGCCCCTCATAGAGGACTATAAAGGGTCTGAGATTATTCATCTCACTGAAAGCAGGTATTTCCTTCCTTCTATCAGCCACACCTTTCATGGACGGGAGGTCTTTGCACCTGTAGCTGCCCACCTTTCACAGGGTGTCTCTCTGAAACGGATGGGTTCCAAGCTGAGTGATCCGGTCCAACTGCATTTCCCCAAACCGCAAAAAGAGGGAGAAAAACTATATGGACAGATCACACGAGTGGACAACTTTGGCAACCTCATCACAAATATCCACCGCAGAGACTTGGAGTCTTTTCTTGAATCCTTTGAGCCGGTGATTGAGGTGGGGGACCTAACAATTAAGAGACTTCGTCCCACTTATGCGGATGCGGGGGAGGGTGAACCCTTGGCGCTCATCAACAGCTCCGATTGGTTGGAGATCGCAATTAACCTGGGCCGGGCCGATAAATATGTGGGATTGCTTTCAGAAGAGATTATTGGGGTAGAGGTCAAGGTGAGCAAATCCAAAGGACCATTTTAAGGGCTGCGCCTCCCCGATAACGATTTCAGATACTCCTCCCATTCGATGGGTAACAGGTATTTCTTTTTGCTATTGCACTGCTTGCAGGCAGGGACGATATTTCCTTTACGGCTCTTTCCGCCTCGGCTGAGGGGAACCACATGATCCATGGTAAGGCTGTTCCTGCCAACCGTGCGATGACAATAATAGCATTCTCCTTTTTGGATCTTCCTCATCCACCAGGCAGATTGCCTGAGGCGACGGGCCTTCTCCTTTTCTCGCCTTATGTCCTGCTCACTGATTTCTTCAAGCTCATTTATCATCGGTTCTCAACCTTTAAGGCTCCGGCGCAGTTCGATCCCTACAATGTAACAACCCTGATATTTCCCTTCCTCTATTTTAGTCTTATGTTTTACGACAGCATCCATTCTCAACATGAGTGATTCAGAATAAAAAGTCATGTTTTCCAGTGTATCACCTCGATCCAGGATCTTGAGCAGGTCAAAATCCTTTTTCCGAACCAGTAGGCCAAACCCACGCTTTGAGCGGTCAAAAACATTTAGGGTGTATTTTCTACCCTTCCCTTGGCCTGTCGGCAGTCTGAATTCAACAGAGACCATCTTGGGCTCATCGTAGCGAGTCCTTTTTTCTCTCCGTTTCTCCTGGATCTCAAGCTTGTCCGGGAAGCTCATGATGAATCCAAAGTGGGGTGGAATATTGCTCACACCAGTATTTCTCGCGGAGCACTGGCACAGATTTTCATTAACCAGGAACTCCATGATCACATCGGGAAAAGATTGGATGAGATCATCCCCTTTAGAAGGCTCCAGCTTTTCAATAATTAACTGTGCTTCTGTATCAATCTCCAAGTTCTCTAGCTCTAAGAGCGTTCCAGCTTCCACAATCTTCAGCAATTTAGAGGTGAATGGATTCTTTGCTCCTCTAATGCGAACTTTGATTTGCGTTTTATTGGAAACTGATCTCTGAAGGATCCTCAATATCTTCTGTTTGTTGTCCAATACGTGCCACTTCATCACCATCTCCAGCGCTAAAGATCAAAAGATCTTTGCAACGAATATTTGCAGCCCTTGCTCTTCGTTGCGTATATTATCAGAGAAACCTCCGACTGTAAATGAATCTCGGCTTTCGAATCTCTTGAATTTGTTGGGGATTTTGGTTTCCTTAATTCGAGGAGAACGGGGAGATCATCAAAACTCCCGTTGACGTGGAAAGGCAAAGGTGGTAAGAATTTTTTGTGATGAACGACCTTTTCTATCGTTTAATGGGAGAGGCCCTCAGGGAGGCTGAAAAGGGGTTTGCCGAAGGAGAGGTCCCAGTGGGTGCTGTCCTGGCCGGACCCGACGGGCGTATTGCTGCAAAGGCCCATAATCAACCCATAGCCCTCAATGACCCAACGGCCCATGCCGAGATATTGGTCTTGAGAGACGCGGGAGCCTTGTACAAGAACTACAGAATTTCGAGCGCAACCCTCGTCGTTACCATTGAACCCTGCCTTATGTGCATGGGTGCGGTCCTTAACGCCAGAATATCTCGGTTGGTCTTTGGTGCCCGTGATCCCAGATGGGGCGCAGCCGGCTCCCTATATGATCTGGGGACAGACGACCGTTTAAATCACAGCATTGAAGTTATCCCCGGCATCATGGAAAAAGAATGTAGTAGGCTTATGCAGGACTTTTTCCGTTATCGAAGGGGAAAGGATAAGAGGTTTCGGAGAGGTACCGAAGTGGTCGTAACGGGGTCGACTCGAAATCGACTTGTCCCGTTAAAAGCGGGGCACGTGGGTTCGAATCCCACCCTCTCCGCCAATAAATCCAACTCTAGTTGAAGATATCATCGGTAGCTTTTGGCGAGTGGCGCTTGTCAGTGGCGTCTTAATGATGAGTGAAGACCTTTCGCCATTTGCATTCTGCTCAGGCGGAATCGCGGAGAGATGTCCGAGCTGGCTGAAGGAGCGCGACTGGAAATCGCGTGTACCACCCAAAAAGTGGTACCGAGGGTTCGAATCCCTCTCTCTCCGCCATCCTTCTTCATGTAAGTTGTTGACGGAGCCGCCTTGTAAGAAAGCCAAAGCGTATGCTATCAGTTCAATACCAACTCCATCACTCCATGTGAGAGGTTTACTCATGTCCTACGAGGTCTTAGCCAGAAAATGGCGTCCTCAAGTCTTTGAGGAGGTCATTGGCCAAGAACATATTACGCAGACACTAATGAATGCCATAAAAAAGGATAGGCTGGCCCATGCCTATCTCTTCAGTGGTGCGAGAGGGGTGGGGAAAACCTCTGTGGCCCGTATCCTGGCCAAGGCCATCAACTGTGATGAAGGTCAACCAGGCGTTCCATGTAATAGATGCCATTCATGTGTAGAGATTACAAATGGTTCTTCCGTAGATGTCCAGGAAATCGATGGTGCATCAAATCGCGGCATTGACGAAATCAGAGAGCTCAGGGAAAACATCAAGTACATGCCAGCCTCAACCGCCTTCCGCATTTACATTATTGATGAAGTGCATATGCTGACCTTGCCAGCCTTTAACGCACTTCTCAAGACCCTTGAGGAACCTCCAGCTCACGTGAAATTTGTATTCGCCACGACCGAACCCCATAAGGTTCCAGTCACCATTCTTTCCCGTTGTCAGAGATTCGATTTCAAGCGGATATCGCTGGGCGGGATTCTCAAACAACTTGAAAAAATATCAATGGAAGAAGGAATAGAGATAAGTAGGGCCGCGCTAAGCCTAATCGCGAGAGAGGCAGAAGGAAGCATGAGAGATGCCGAGAGCCTGTTGGATCAGGTCGTATCTTTCACTGGGAGCAAAGTTGAGGATAGGCATATCTCGGATATTTTGGGCATCATTGACAGGGAACTGATATTTGAGGCCTCTCAGGCGATCCTTGAAGGCTCGGCCGAAAAATGTATGGACATTGTGGATAGGATTTATACATACGGCTATGACATAAAGGAATTCTACAGGGTCCTCATGGATCAGTTCAGGAATCTACTCGTCAGCCTGGTTGCCCCTCAAAATGACTTGATAGATTTGACCGATAGGGACAGGGAAGAGATCGATCGCCAGGCCCGGATGGGAGGCTTGGAAAAAATTCAACAAGCATTAAACCTGCTGATCGTTCGCGAACCTGATCTGAAAATGACATCACATCCCAGGCTAGTCTTAGAGGCCATAATGATCAAATTGTGCCGCCTGGGAGACGTTCTCTCCTTTGATGAACTCCTTAAGAAAATCCATATTCTTGAAAAGAAGTTGGCCGCTTTCCCTAACAAAAGTGGCTCGGCAGCGAACCTCTCAGACCCAGGATTGGACTGGGAAGTGGAAGAAAGGGCAGGACCCGGTTCGGAAATGTCCACCGAGGAGCCTGAAGAGCAGAATTGGGGCGACCTTTTGGACCATCTCGCGTCAAAAAATGGAGCCATGGCTAATGTGCTAAAGGAGTGGCGCTTTCTCCGTCTGAAAGGCCAGACGCTTGAGATAGCGAGAGGGGACAATCCTTTTTCTTCCAGTTATCTTGATGAGCCAGAGAGGTTAGACAAGTTTATCGACTATTGTCGAGAATATTTTAGCAGAGATTTGATCATAAAGATCGTAGATGATAAAAAAAAAGATGAGAGAATTGATGCCCCAGACAGAGAAGAAACCCACTATAAGCAAAAGGAACATTCAGATTTACCGCAACCCGTTCAGGACATCCTACAAATCTTTCAGGGAGAGATAAAGGAGGAAATCTCCATCAAGCAGGAGGACACCAAGGAATCAGGTTAAGCATAGATTGCAGGGAGGAAGAAAGCGTGAAAGGAATACCAAACATGGGAAATCTCCTGAAACAGGCGCAGCAATTCCAGACAAAGATGGCCAAGCTTCAGGAGGAGTTAGAGGACAGAACGGTAGAAGCCTCTGCCGGAGGCGGTATGGTCACAGTGGTGGTCAATGGACGGCAGGAGATTGTCTCCATAAACATCGAGCCAGAGGTCATTAACTCGGACGATAAAGAAATGCTCCAAGACCTTATTCTGGCAGCGGTTAACGATGGCCTGAGCAAGGCAAAAGAGATGGTGAACGAAGAGATGGGGAAGCTGACAAGGGGGCTAAATCTTCCTAACATTCCTGGGCTAACGTAACGACAAGTGAGCTAAAGTGCCTAGAGTGCCTAAAATGAGCTAAAATTAAGAGAACAGAATTCTTTTTGAGTTATCTATATCTATCAACTTTAGACACTTTAGTTCACTTTAGGCCCGCCTGCTGTACCCGTTTGTTATGAACATTGTCTCGTTTGACCATGTTCGATTACCCAATCCAAATGCAGCATACTGCGGAAAGAGCCATTGCGGGCAGGTCACTTTAGGCACTTATCAAATGACTTTACTTCTCCATTTAACCGTTTTTTCATCTCACTGCTATCCATTGAAGCAGAGTTAGCCTGGATCTACTATGGGAATCCATCCACCACCTCTCGAGAAGCTCATAGAGCAACTTTCTAGATTGCCTGGGATTGGACAGAAGTCCGCCACAAGGGTGGCTTTATATATCTTAAAGAGCCAGCGGGAACTTGCGGAGAACCTTGCCAAGAGCCTTATGGAGGTTAAGGATAAGATAGACTTCTGCTCCACCTGTTTCAATCTCACTGACGAAAATCCGTGTTCTATTTGCAGAGACCAAATCCGGGCAAATGGAATCATCTGTATTGTTGAAGGACCTGGCGATCAACTGGCCATAGAAGAGTCCGGAATCTTTAAAGGGAGGTATCATATCCTCCACGGGGTGCTCTCACCGCTCGATGGTATTGGGCCCGAGGACCTCAAAATAGGCGAACTCTTCGATCGCATTGATGAGGAAGAGGTGAAGGAACTTATCCTGGCAACCAATCCCACGGCAGAAGGTGAAGCCACTGCCTCCTACCTGGCCAAAATCCTTGCCGACAAAGATGTGAAAATTACCCGAATAGCCCTCGGCGTTCCTATGGGAGGAGACCTGAAATATATGGATTCCATGACGCTCCGACACTCCCTCAAAAGCCGCCATCCATTATCACCATGATTCCAGACTCGGTTATCAAAGAATTGGAAAGCATTGTTGGTTCCGAATACCTAACGACCCGCCATGATGATTTAACAAACTATTCCAGTGACGCCACAAAGCTGGAATTCATGCCAGATGCTGTGGCCTTTCCTGGGGGCGCTGAGCAAATCTCTCGAATCCTACTTTTGGCAAACAGGGAATATTTTCCCGTGATCCCCCGTGGCGCAGGGAGCGGTGCGAGCGGAGGGGCCCTGCCTGTAAAGGGCGGCCTTGTCCTCGCTATGGACCGGTTCAACCGGATCCTCTTTATCGATCAAGATAATCTCGTCGTCAAAGTTGAGCCTGGTGTCATTACGGCCCATCTCCAAGGAGAGGTGGAAAAACTTGGCCTCTTCTATCCGCCCGATCCTGCAAGCATCAATATTTCAACCATTGGAGGCAATGTGGCGGAATGCGCGGGCGGTCTGAGGGCCGTCAAATACGGTGTTACGAGGGACTACGTATTGGGTTTGGAAGTTGTACTTCCCACAGGCGAGATCATGAAGACCGGCGTGGAAACGGCAAAAGGTGTGGTAGGATACGACCTGACCCGGCTCATCGTTGGTTCTGAGGGAACCCTTGCCGTGATCACGTCTGTCACTCTCAGGTTAATTCCAAAACCAGCCACCAAGAAGACCATGATGGCCTTTTTCCAAAACATCTCTTCATCAGTTCGGACCGTGTCGGACATCATTCGCAACAAGATCGTCCCCACCACTTTAGAGTTCATGGATCGGCTCAGTATCGACTGTGTGCGAAATGAGATGGGCCTCCCCATCCCTGATGAAACGGGTGCCCTCCTTCTCATTGAGGTGGACGGAGATGAAGATCTCACCGCCAGAGATGCCAAGCTTGTCCGAGAAATCTGTGTCCGATCAGGCGCAATCCTATTTCAAGCTGCGTCTGGAAAGGAGGAGGCAGAGCGGTTATGGGAGGCAAGAAGAGGTATTTCTCCTGCTCTGCTGAAATTAAGGCCTGGCAAGGTGAGCCAAGATATCGTTGTACCCCGAAGCCGTCTGCCTGAAATGATAGCCTTTTTGGAGCAATTGAGCCAGAAATATCAACTTCCCATTCCTGCCTTCGGACATGCAGGGGATGGTAATATACATGTGAATATCATGCTGGACAAAAGCGTTCCCAAAGAGGTGGAAAATGCGACGGGTGCTGTAAAAGATTTGTTTGGGAAGGTCATTGAAATGGGTGGCACCATTTCAGGTGAACATGGAATAGGCATCACCAAGGCACCCTATATGGAAATGGAGATCTCTGGACCAGCCCTTGAACTCATGTCCCGCCTCAAAAAGGCCTTTGACCCCAATGGAATCCTTAATCCGGGAAAGATATTTCCTTAGAGACTGTCGAAAAACCGGCCTCTGAGAGGCTGATGGAAAATGTCTAGAGGCAAGGCTTCCGAAATCCCGAGGAATGAGGCGCACATAAAAGTACGCCGCAGTGACTTGCCCTGTTAAATCGGCTTCGCCGTCTCGCGTAGCGAGAATTTAACAGGGCGGGGGATGAGGGTAACGCAGCAGATGGGCGTTTTCCGACAGCCTCTTAGAGTATCTGATCCAGGCTCTTGTAGTTCTTCGTATTATAGAATTTCTCCACATCCACCAAGTTTAAACGTTCCAAAGCCTTCTTGAGAGGAACGCTCGTGATTTCCCCATGCCGCCAGCTCACCATGCGCCCAAAGTCCTCATTGGCGATCATATCAACAGCCCCTATCCCGAACTTCCGCCCCATACGCCGGTCATAGGCCGTAGGTGATCCTCCTCTCTGGAGATGCCTGAGGGCGGTATACCGAACCTCCATCTTGGCACTCTTCTCGATCTCTTCTGCAATAAAGCCACCCACACCACCCAAATAATATTGACCGAAGCCATCCCTGCCCCGCTTTTGGTGGATCTCCTCCATTCCCCTCGGTTTAGCCCCCTCGGAGACCAGGACAATGCTATAGCGTTTTCCCGATTTCTTTCTTATCTTCAAAAGTTCAATGACCCTCTCGGTAACAAAATCGTGTTCCGGAATCAGTATGATTGCCGCCCCGCTCGCCTCTCCACCTTCTAGTGCGAGCCATCCAGCCCTCCTCCCCATGGACTCTACGACGAAGATGCGGCTATGGGACCCAGCAGTAATGCGAAGTCTATCAATATCCTGCGTGATGATATTAACCGCTGAATCAAATCCCAGGGTATACTCGGTTTCCGAAAGATCCTTGTCAATGGTCTTGGGTATGCCCACAAGTTTCACACCCTCCCTGTAGAGCTTGTAGGCAACGCCAAGACTATCGAAGCCGCCAATGACGACCAAGGCCTCTAAACGAAGCTTCTTGATGTTCTTTATCAATTCCTCTGATCGATCCTTCTGTGGATTAAAAGGATTAGCCCGGCTCGTTCCGAGCCTAGTTCCTCCATACCTATCCCAGGTGCGTACGATGTCGCCACTCAACGGCATTGTCCAGCGCTTGACACTCTCCTTCTTCTCCGGTTTCACCTCCATAAGACCCTTCCACCCATCAACGATACCGACAATATCAAACATCATTCCCCTACGGGGGACAAGGTCCTTGTCAGTGGCAGAATATACGAGCCAGTGGATGGCACTGTTTATGCCGGGGCAATCAGCACCAGCGGAAAGGACACCTATCTTTGTTTTCATATCCGGCCTCCAGAGGAACTTTTGGATACTTGCTGTCCGACCTAAGTGCTTATCATGATATGGTAAGGTTAGCCTGGTGTCAAGGGACGGGAAAACCTCCTGATCCACCATCAAGGCATCATCTGCTGCGTTGCCTTCGATTGCTCCTCCTCGCCGCCTTACATCTAATACCCTGCTGGTGATCAGGCATATTTCCAAAGCCTCTTATTTGAGTCATGAAACTTGAAATAGACGATGAACTTGGCAAGCTCTATGAAAGTCCGTTTCTCCACGCGCCTAGATGAAGTTTCAACTTGCCATCACTGACATACATCTGATATGGCACAGGACCTAAACCGTAGGGGAAATTAAGGTATTGCGAATTGAGGAATTCCTGAATCCCTGAATTCTTAAATTCCAGAATTTTGGAGTTATCCATGGACGCCATCTCGAGCATTATCTTGGGAATTGTACAGGGCCTCACTGAATTCCTGCCCGTCAGCAGTTCAGGACATCTGGTCCTCTTTCAGAATTTGCTTGGGTTCAAAGAGCCTGAATTACTTTTGGATTGTTCGTTGCACCTGGGAACCCTCCTGGCTGTCTGCATCTATTTGCGTTCTGACCTGAAAAGCATCCTGCTGGATACCAAAAAATTTACCATGGGGTTTTTTCAGATCCGTGGAACAAAAAAGTCTCTTCGGGAAACCCCTCATGCGTATCTCGCACTGATGGTCCTCCTTGGAACCCTTCCCACGCTGCTGGTCGGCATCCTTTTCCGATCAGCCATAGAAAATCTCTTTGGATCCCTGAGCACCGTGGGCATCATGCTGGTGGTCACTGGACTGATCTTGGCCATAACAAAGCTGATCCCTGAAGAACACAGCAGACGTGAAGAAGTGGCCATCTTGGTTGCCCTCGCCATAGGAGCGGCTCAAGGCCTTGCGCTTATTCCCGGGATTTCTAGATCAGGGACGACCATCGTCTGCGCCCTGGTGTGTGGGCTTCGAAGAGAACTGGCTGCGCGGTTCTCTTTTTTACTCGCCATACCCGCAATGATTGGCGCCACGCTGGTCCAACTCAATGCAGAGGCAGTCGGCAGGGTGGGTCTTCTGTCTTTGACTTCAGGATTTGTTTCTGCTGCTCTGGTAGGCCTCATAGCCCTTAAGATACTTATGGGTATGGTCAGAAAGGGGAAGCTCTTTTGGTTTGCGCCCTATTGCTGCGCACTGGGGGTGTTTATCCTTTTGACATAGGACCGACCCGAAGCCCCTAGATATCGTCTGGCTGGTACGTTTCTGGATCGAAATAGGTCATGGCTTCTCCCACCGTAAAGAGAGAACCGGTGACCAGGATCATATCTTTCGGGCTGGCCACCTCCCTTGCCATATCAAGGGCATCAGATATGTCAGGCACAATTTGCCCGGGTTTTCCTAGAGAAGAACCCTCGTTCATGAGCCTCTCGGGGCTGGCCGATCGGTCATATTCAGGTCTTGTATAGAACACATAATCCGCCATTGGCAAGATGCCTTTCAAAATCTTGCCAATGTCTTTATCTTCCATGACACCTATGACCAAAATCAGTCGCCGGTAACTAAAGTCACTCCCAACGGAATGGGCCAGCTCCTTTATGGCCTTAGGATTATGCGCACCATCCAGAATGATGAGGGGCTCCTGAGAAACCACTTGCATCCTTCCGGGCCACTCGGTGTCCTTTAGTCCCTCCACCATATCATGGGACGAAAATGCATATCCCTTCCTTTCCAGGAGCTCTATGACAGCAAGGGACAAGGCCGCATTTCTGTTCTGGAACTTGCCCTTAAGACCTACCTCCAGCCCTTTGAAGTGCCGTCTGAGGCCATAATAACTGAATCTTGAGCCATTGGACCGATAGCGGAAATCTTTTCCCACCCGCCATAGGGAGGCCTTT
>JASFIT010000111.1:0-11238 GCA_050122535.1 Desulfobacteraceae bacterium
TGCTGTTGGCTCTAGTTCCAGATTTGCCATCGAGAAACTGAAAGAAGAGATCTACGGCAGAAGAAAAGGACTGACACTTTACACCGAGGTAGAGGAGGAATTGGAGTTTTTGCGAAAATATGCCAGGAAGAGTCCAAAGAGGTATTTGGGAAGAAGTATCAGCGCTTACAGAAAAAAGAAACTAAAAAGGATCGCTTCCTGGAGGGCTCAGAAAATTAGGGATGATTGTAACGAATACCTGGGGAATAGACTCGACCTTCCGCTTCAATCTATCCCAAAATCCTATGCAAAATCTCGAATAGGCGCACTTCTTTCTTTTCTGAGGGGCTATTTGGTAAAGAAAATGGTAGAGACGGAAGACAGACCAGACGAGAAAACTATTCTGACCCCATACCGCTATCATAAAGAGGAGTACGAAAAGGAAGAACATGGATACACGAGCGTGGACAATGCAGCACGCGTTTTAGGGATGAGCAAAAAGGCATTCGACCTGTTGTTGTGTGAACACAGTGATGTATTCAAAAGAATCGGCATATACGACGAAAAATGGTATCTGCCCAATTTATATCTGAAGGAGGTGATGGAAAAAGAAGGGTTTGATTTAGTCGCATTAAAATATGAAACCTTGGCAAGAAATGGCAAGAGCCTTTCCTGTCTTTAATCCCTTCTTTTACTAAAGCGTTTTAAGAAACGCTATAAGCGCGTCCACCTTCTCCTCTGAAAGTTCAGGAAAAGCAGGCATATTCTTGAAAGGTGTTTTCAACTGAGTACGGATATTGGCCTCGGTCACGGGAAGGCCGCTCACTGGCAGTTTCTCCAACTGAAAAAGCCCCTGCATGCCAGGACCGATCTTGTAATCCGTTTTGTCAGCATGGTGACAAGCAGAACAGCTCTGATTAAAGACCACGGCCCCTTCAGGCACTAGACCCTCTTCCGCCGGAGCCGCGGGAGCCCTTTTACCATACACTAACTCGCCACCAAAGTAGCCGATGCCAATAACGACCACTAGGCAAACCGCATATATGATCACGACGTTCCTTGACCAGTTTTCAGTGCGAAAGCCCATGACAATGGCAACGACGAGGAGAACCAGCAGTAATCCCGCCAATATGAGCTTCATGGTGATGGGAAGAATCAAATCTCCTGCAAAGCGATGTTGCCAGTCCGCATAGCCCAGCACAGCTGTGGGCAATAGGGCAATAAGGGCTAAAACCATGCAGTGCCATGCAGTTCGAGCCAGACTTTCTCGCCTAAAAAACATGGCTATCAAAATAAAAATAAATGCGCCCATCACGAGACCCATTACCAGATGGGTCAATGTGGGGTGAAGGGGGTGTGTGTAACCGATTTTTGCCAGCACCTGATAGACAGATTCCATGGTGTTTGCGCTCCTTTCTAAACCTTCGCCGTGGGCTCAACAAAGAGGAAAGTGCCGAGGGTGTTCATTTATGGGATCTTCATGGGGTCTAAATCCAGCAGGGCCCCATCTTTTTCGAGCACATAAGATTACGTAAATTTAGGCAGACAGGCAACCCTTAATGCAAAAATACAGTAATTTTCCCTGGAAAATACAGCATTCACCCGATTGACAGATACCAAAACGGTCATGAGAATCGATCATATTTACCTAAAAACGGCCTTGAAAAGCGCAAGTATTCCAAGGAGGTGCTCCATCAAACCAAATCTAATAAGGGTCTTTTTCACCTTAATGATCGTTCTCTTGCCCATGTCAATAGCTGCCAAAACCAAAGACCGTTCCATAGAGAATAGAATCCTCGCTGTAGCGCAAAAGATGGCATCGGCATTTCAAAGCCTAGGGGACTACACGTGCGACGTTGAAACGATCTTCTATCGGGGCGGGCAACATGGAACAGGGTATGAGCGCTATCGATTCAAGTTCTATTTCAAAAGGAATAAGAAGATCAGGGTCGATTTTTCAGAGCCCTATCCGGGGACAATCGTCATATACAATGAGGGGAAAGAGGGGGCCACTGTGATCCCTTTTGGTTTTATGCCTGGCCTCAAGTTCAATTTATCGCTCAAGAATCCCATGGTGAAGACGCCGTCAGGGCAGAGACTCGACCAAACAGACATGGGCTACTTCATTGATTTTGTTTTTCGGAGTCTCAAGAAGATAGAGCAAAAGGACGGTGAATTAGGGGAAGAGAGCGAAAAAATTACATTTTCTCTCAACGCCCTTGATCATATCAATCGGGAAAAGCTGGAGAAATATCGGATCGTCATTTCAAAGAAGAATTGGCTTCCCATTGGAATTGAGAGGTACAAACTGGACGGTACACCCGTGGAGAGCATGCGGATCAGAAACTATTCCATAAATACCCAACTTGACGACCACCTTTTCCATCCGTGGGATCGACAATAGAAGGTATTCAAAATACGAGACATTCGTGCAGAGCATGCCTGAGCCCTTGTCCGTCATTTTTCCCTCACGGAGGGTCAGTGCGAAAAGAGAACCCTAGCTGTCTGAGCAGGCGAAAAAATCTCCGCTAGACCACCTGTGAGATAGAAGATTCCTTGCCTCAGGACTTCAAACCGTCAGACCATGAGAATGCGCATACAGGGTGTTTCCCGGTTCATTCTCTCCTCCTCCATATCTTGTGTTAGATATGTGTCAAGAAATGTTAGATTTCTGTTAGGAAATCCTTTATTTCCCACCAAAGAATGTGCTATGAAGTATCCCGATCGAGGCAGGAAATGATTCCCCTAACACTTTGAAATTGAAATACTTTTTTTATTTCATGAAGGGAAGTAATTTGGGTCGAGAAGCGACTCAAACATGAGGGAAGCAGGAGATTCTATGGATCTCTATTTGTTCGCAATCATCATACTGGCAGGACTCGCAGTGTTTGATCTCATGGTGGGGGTCAGCAATGACGCTGTGAATTTCTTGAATTCCTCGATCGGCTCCAGGGTAGCCCCCCGTCATATTATTATGATCATTGCCAGTTTAGGGATACTTGCAGGCGTGACTTTTTCAAGCGGCATGATGGAGGTGGCAAGGAAAGGCATATTCCACCCAAGATTCTTTCTCATGCCGGAGCTGATTACCATTTTCCTGGCTGTAATGCTTACCGATGTCCTTTTGCTAGACCTTTTTAATACCTTTGGCCTACCCACATCCACAACCGTGTCCATTGTCTTTGAGCTTCTCGGGGCCGCTGTGGCGGTATCCTTAATAAAAGTCCACATGGTGGGTGATAGTTATGCAATGGTCGTGAATTACATAAACACGGGAAAGGCCCTTGTCATTATACTGGGAATTCTTCTTTCAGTGGTGATAGCATTTTTCTTTGGCGCTCTGGCGCAATTTGCAACCCGGCTTCTCTTCACATTTGATTATACAAGACGATTAAAGCGATATGGCGGTATCTGGGGGGGCTTGGCCCTGTCAGTAATCACCTATTTTATTCTCATAAAAGGAGCAAAAGGGACTTCTTTCCTTGCGCCTGAAACAGTCTCCTATATCAAAACACACGCGTGGACAATCCAGTCAGCAAGTTTTTTGTTTTTTGCGGTCTTGTTTCAACTGCTGACACTTTTTACTAAGATCAATGTGCTTAAGCCAATCGTGCTCATTGGAACCTTTGCCCTTGCCATGGCTTTTGCCGGCAATGACCTGGTAAACTTTATTGGCGTCCCTTTGGCAGGAATGAGTGCATATGGTTTTGCCTCAGATACAGGCAATCCTTTGCTGGTGACCATGGAAGCCCTGCAAAAGCCTATACAGACCAATACGATCCTCTTGTTAATTGCGGGGACGATCATGGTTGCCACATTATGGGTGTCACGAAAGGCACGCACGGTGACAAGGACTGAAGTCAGTTTAGGTCGGCAGTATGAGGGGATCGAACGCTTTGGTTCATCCATTTTCTCGAGGATCGTAGTGGGCATGGTGTATTCAGTTTCTCAGTTTGTGAGAAAACTGATACCCGTATCGTTGAGGAAGAACATTTCAGCCCGTATCGACTCTGGTGCATACCTCGTTCCTGCTTCGGCAGACGGAAAACAACCCTCTTTTGACCTGCTGCGGGCCTCAGTCAATTTGATTGTTGCGAGCGCAATTATTTCATTCGCCACCTCGTTGAAGCTTCCACTTTCTACCACGTATGTAACATTTATGGTGGCTATGGGCACGTCTTTGTCAGACCAGGCCTGGGGAAGAGAAAGCGCTGTTTACAGAGTCACAGGCGTGATAACCGTTGTGGGCGGATGGTTTTTTACAGCGCTCGCGGCATTTACCACAGCCCTTGTTTTTGCTTTTATTCTTTATTTTCTAAAACTGACTGCCATCTTGGGTTTACTGCTTCTCGCATCTTTTTTGATCTTTTCCACCTACCGATACCATCTTAAAAGAGAAGAAGAAACCAGCGCCATTGAAGCCTTTAGCCTGGAGAGGGTGATGGAGGCCGATACGGCCATCGACGCCTCCTTTGAGCAGACCGGCCATTTTCTCAAAGATATCAGCGATAATTTAGAAGTATGTTTTGAAGCAGCTGGTAAGGAGGACTTGGAAAGATTGAGGAACGCAAAAGCCGAGGACGAAAAAATACAGAAAAGGGCCAATATCATTGTTGCAAACATCTTTAGGACCCTTTCCCTTCTTGACGAAGGGGATATGGACAGTTCTCAGAGATACTCGCGCTCAGTACGGGCACTGCAGTCTATAGCTGAGAGCCAAAGAGACATCATCATGCGAACTTGCGAGCATTTTGAAAATTTTCATGCTGGGTTTGTTGACGCGCAGAAAGAAGAACTCCGGCATATCAAGACCGCGGTGACTCGGCTACTGTGGAACACGTCAATCATGCTCATGCGAAGGAAAAAGGTTGATTATGACTATATTGCCAATCAATGCGATAAACTAAAAACCCTTGTCACCGAATCTGATAAAAACCAGGTAACACGGATACAGAAGGCTGAGTCAACAACCCGCTTGAGCATACTGTTCTATGGAATACTTGAAAACACTCTGAGCATTTCAGAACAGACACAGAACCTTCTTTCCGTATTCAGGGAGTCCTTTGAAGGGAAAACCCTGAGTAATCGTTTGAAGGGTTCTTAAGCTGAACTTATTTGTTTCGGGAGGCAACAATGCGTATTTCACTTCGTTCCATATTCGTGACTTCACCCTTTGAGGGGCTTCAGGAGCATGCAGAAAAGGTAAGAGAATGTGGGTGGGTATTTCAACAGGCCGTGGAGTGCTATGCTTCAGATAAGTGCGAAGAATTCGACGCGCTCAGACAGGAGGTCTCAAAACTGGAGAGCGAAGCGGATGCCATAAAACGTAGAATTCGCGGCCACCTCCCCAAAGGAACAAGAATGCCAGTAAGCAAATTCGAGCTTTTCTTGTACATCAGAGAGCAAGATAAGGTTCTGGATTCAGTGCAAGACGCACTTGACTGGCTGTCGTATAGAGGGAGGCCAAGCATTCCAGAGGAATTACAAAAAGATCTGTTCCTTTTAGTGGACTCTGTGATTGAGCCCATGGAGGATTTGAGCCGAATGATCTCCGAGGCAAAAAAATACTTTGATAGTTATTCTGAAAAGCAGCGAAGGATTGTAAAAGACATCATTCACAATCTACGCAAAAGAGAACATGAAGCAGACCAAATAGAAGATGAATTGAAAATCAAGCTCTTCACCATTGAAAAGGACCCCATAGCCATATTTCATATGGTCAGGCTTTCTGAAATCATCGGTTCCATCGCAGATCATGCTGAAAATGCTGGTGATATGATGAGGGCGATGATTGCAAGAAAGCGGAGAGTCATCTTTGGTGAGAGTTAAAGTGCCACGTTTTTTATGCAACGATAGGGCTTACTCGACCCAGTGGAGCACATTGCGCATAACACTCCAGCGCGGCTTCTTCCTTACCGCGGTGCGTCCATAAATCCAGTGATTCACAAGCTCGTCCATGGTGCCGTTGAGACGGTTTAGTCGGATCCAATTATTAAGGTACTCTTCGAATTTGGGATCACGCTCGGCAAGACCCAATACCAAGGGGACTCGGTTTGGTGGGTCAGGAGAGACGATGGCGTAGTGGGGATAGATAAGGGTCCATGCGGCACCCCCTTCGGCAGTCGTTACCAAAGCATCTAAATTCTTGCCCTTGCCTTTAAAAAATATCTGTTCTGACGGCAACTCAACAACTTGCACGTTGTCAAATTCCTCCTGCACGCGTTTTGCAAAAATAAGCCCATCCTTAATCACCCCTACTCGCACAGAATCCAGTTTTCGGATGGCATCCAGCGAACTAAAATCTTTGCGACGGTGTTCCTCTACCACCAGGCCCGTATTCACCGTCAAGTAGGGATGGGAAAACAATATCTTTTCCGACCGCTTCAAGGTGGCCGTGATGCCTGATATGGCCAAGTCAAAATGATCCGCATCCAATGCCTTCTCCAGGTCCTGCCACGCATAGGGGACAAACTCGATCGTCACACCTAGATCAAGTGCGAGATGATGGACCAAATCCACGTCAAAACCCACCAATTCGCCTTTGGGATTGCGATATGAAAAGGGGAGGCGGTCGGGATTAAAACCGATACGAATGATGCCACGCTTCTTGATGCGATCCAGTCGGGATTGATTCGAATCAAGTTTGACCGGATTGGGTTCTGATCGGGGAAGCCGCACCGCCTCCACTTGACCCTCTAACAACTGCATGTTGGCGATTATCAGATCTTTGCGATAGCTGTCTTTGAACCGAGAATTTAGATACAGGCGTATTCCGGTAATAGTCAAAACGGCCAGTAGGATGGAAATCACCACCGTTAAGAAAATCTTGGACCATCGGATACGGAGCCAACCACGGATGGCCGCCGTGGTGAGAATGGTGAAAGTGAACAGATGCATGGTGGCCATCAGATCTCCCACCCGTGAAGCCCACACCCCGGACATGAGAAACAACTGGAAGATATCGGCAGGCAGTTTCTCCACATCCAGTAGAAAAGGGATTGTGGTCACAATGTTACCAAATGAGAGCACGAGTCCAATGGGAACGATAAAGGCATAGGAAGCCATTGAAACGGTGCCACTGTAGAACCATGTGGCAAAGGGAATGAAGATGAGGGATACAATTCTGCCTATGTCAGGAAAGGGGTACCCCAGCGGGATAATGAACTCAGGCCTCGCGTCGGCGCTCTCTTCTTTGTCCGCGTACTGAGCAAATAGTTGATTCACGCTTTCAATGAGCATGGGTATGACCACGAATGTGCTGTTCAGGATGAAGGCCGTGATCAAGGCATTCTTTGAGGTGGAAAGCACATCAAGATAGGTAAACCGCGTGCACGCGGCGATGGTCATGGGTAAGACCCAGCCCGCAAGAAACAAAACCCCCAGGGTATAGGTGAGCAGGTACCCTTGAAGGCGACCAAATTCCTGGAGGGTTATTGTCCCGGCGGCACTGGCCGCGATGGCAAAGAGACCAAGGGGGGTAAGCTTAATAATGAAACCGTTCATGCGCCGCAGGATTTGGGCCATAAGATCAAAATGATCTAACAGTGTTTGCTTATTTTTCACCCCAATAGCGGCAACGCCAAATAGAACACAAAACAACACCACCGCCGGCACAAGGTTGAAGGTCACGGACCGAAAAGGATTAGAGGGGACGAAAAGGCTCATAAAATCAATCTGCTTTGGGGGTTCGATGAGACTGGTGCTGAAAAAGGCTCCCGTGGAAAAAGTGGGAAAGGCCAGTCCCAAAATAAAGACCGCTGCCGCACCGATCCCCCAGAGGCACAAAATGACAATAAGGCCTTTTCCCGCCAAAACCCGCGCTTCAGTAAAGGACATGCGGCCGATATTGGTGATCAGGGATACGACAATGTAGGGCAGTACGGTCATCTGCAGCAGGCCCACGTAAATATCGCCCACGACCTTGAGTCTGGTGGCATACTCACCAATGAAAAGTCCCATGGCCAGGCCGGCAAGCAATCCGAACCAGATGAGTGAAGTGAGGCTCAGGCGGTGAGCAGGTTTTGAGGATGGCTCAGTGTGTCGGGTCGTATCCATGATGGTAAGGCCTTGATTCAATCTGAATTGTGCTGCCGGTCAATAGCGGGTGTAAAAGACCCACATTAAGTGTCAGAAACTATAGCAAGGAAGGCGGCTTGTCAAAAAAAGAAACCGGGGTTAATGAGCAAGAGGACTGTGAGTACAGTCCTCTTGCTGGTATATGGCCTTTTAACCTGTTAGGCCGGTGTTTTAACAGACTGGCGAGTGCAGGCCGAGCCTAAAAATCGACCTGAAAACGTGCTTGAACAACGTCGATATCATCATCTCTCACACCGGCGCGTTTCTTAAGATCAGCGTTGATGTAGTTGAGCATGATGCGAACGCTGGGGTTGATGTACCAGTTAAGACCCCCTGTAATGTTTCGCTGTTCACCACCTTCAATCAATTCGTCCGTCAAATCCAGTTCGGAGTAGCGAAATGCCAATTCAAAGGCACCCCAGCCCGGTTGACCAATATGAAAATTGTTCTTGGGCTTGACCCGGCCAAAGGTTCCCCCTTTTTGGTCATATTTGCGGCTTTCACCCGTGATAAACCAGCTCCCATAGGCATACCAGCCCTCAAAGTTGGGGTCATTTTCGTCGGGAGCATCGGTTTTGAGCCAGAAATATTCCCCTTGCACCGAGAAGGGTCCCCAAACCAGAGCCGCTTCAGGGTTGAGCAAATCGGCGCTATCTGCAGAAAACCGACCCGTGTTGGCCAGCCGTACGTCTGTAATGTGGGTCTCGGGGCGGGCACGAAAGCGCAGCGTAGTCAGATTCTTATCGCGGAATTTGCGGCTATAGCCTAACCCCAAATGAAGCAAATGGGTCTTGTCCCGATACCAGGGAGTTCCTGCCACCCTCGCTGAGAAATTTGTGTTGGAAAAATCATCAAAGAAATCGCCACTATCTCCCACATCATAGTAGTAACCGGCCTCCCAGACGAGCCGCTTGTTCAGCACGCTGTTCCAGAGCAGGATACCCGTGTTACGGCTGGGGGCAAAGGCGAGGGTGGGTAGGGCCCGCTCCATAAAGGTGATGTACTTACTGCTGGTGAGTTCTTCCAGAGAGATAGGTTCCTTGTTGTGACCAATGCGGATCACATTCGTGCCCACATAAGGCACCTTCAAGAAATCGATATACGCATCCTTGAGATCAACATCTTGCCCGGTGAGATCCACCTGGAGCTTATATCCCATGGTTTCGTAAAGGGTACCACTGGAAAAAAACCGAAGTCGACGGAATTCCACGCCTGTGCCCTCCAGGGGTCCACTTTCTCCTTCTGCCACTAAGGCGTCCTCAAACGTTTCCTCTGCACTGATGTTGGCCCAGTCCAGCATAATACGGCCACCCCAACGTGTTTTGATTTTGCCATCTTTGCGTTCCACCCTCAGACCGTCTTTCCAATAGGCCTTCCACTCCGGGCCCTCTTTCTCTGCTTCGGCCCTTTTTTTCAGGTCATCGTATTGTTGTTCCGAGATTTCTCCCTTGTCCCGAAGGATATCCAGGATTTCCTCTGAAACGGTCTTGTCCTCAGCACCAGCGGGAGCGCTCCAGACCATCGTCCAGGAGAGCAGGCCGGCGAGCAATAGAGTCGCAAATAGTCGTTTTGACCATGCGCGTCTTAATTGCATTGCGAAATCACATAGATTCATTCTTTCTTTCCTCCTTAGTTGGTTTTAGGTTTTCTGAAACATACTTTTTCGGCTCGATTTCTGAAAAAATCACCTCCTCCCCAGCCTTTTCATGAAGGCTTCTTTTACCGAGCGGTCTGTTAGGTGATAATTAGTCCAGTGCTAAATTTTGGTTAGTAATGGAAGCCGTGAGGCGTATGCGGGGCGTGCTGCAAAGAACGGGGAAATAATCTTTGTTGGGGCAGTTTATCAATTCTTAGCAACATGGAAGTGACAGAGGGGCTATGGACGTACTTACCGCCAACATTTAAGCATCCATGACGGCCTTATTAGAAGGGAGAGACTTTGTCGCAATTTAACAAAACTGTCATTCCGGGCGAGCCCTGCTATCCTGCCCCGTACTCGATACGCGGTTGGGCGAGACCCGGAATCCAGAAAGATGACGAATTTAGACACAGCCTCTGATTGAGGAGGATTTAAGATTTAAGAGTAGGATGAATTTAGGGAAGGGAAGCGGTAATTCCTCGTTTTGCTCAAATATCATAAAGGTAATGGCACACCTTACACCCTTGCGCAGCTTCTGGCATGGCTTCTCTGGCTGCTTCCAAGGCCTTCTCTCGATTGGAGGAAGACCCGACTAAACTCTCCATAAGGGCGTCCTCATGGGCTTTCACACGCTCTGCAAATCGTTCCCTGTAAAACTTGCAAGCATCGGTTTCCCAGAGTTCCGTGAGATCCTGATCTGGTAAGGACCCATAATGAACGACTGGCATCGTAACGTCTTTTCCCAGGAAGGTGGTGGGGCCCCCTATGGCCAGGTTGATGCAGGGGCCCACGGCGCCATCGTAGCGGATGAAAAGGGAATCCCTCGGATCCTGTTCGCACACAGGAAGCTCCTCCGGGGTGAAGGAGAAGGCTGTGGTCTGGACTTTTAGTTTCTTTGCAAGGCTTCGTGCCTTTGAGAGCGTTTTTTTCAGACGCCGTGTCTCTTTGGTTTCTTTAGATTCGAACAGGCCGTAAGCCTTTCCGTGCTCACCCCGGATGACGTCGCACTGCTTGAAATTGATCTGGTCCACGCCCAGACTTGCTGCCAGCCTGACCATATCCTCCAGCTGGTGAAAGTTCATGGGCATCAAGACAAAATTGATGGAGGTCTTGGGTACTTTTCCAACCCTGATGTCTGCAATCTGGGCTAGATTCTCACAGACCTTGTCAAAGTTGGACCCTATTCGAATCTCGTTGTACACATCTGCGGTGGCACCATCCATGGAGACGCAAATCATGTCCAGTCCAGCGTTGATCAGTTTCTGAGCCGTCTCTTTTTTGAGGAGGAAGCCGTTTGTAAGTATGCCTGTCTCACAGCCGGCGGATTTGGCTTGGCTGATCCATTCTGCCAATCTTGGCTGAAGCAAAGGTTCGCCGCCCCCTGTAAAATCAATGGTTCGAGCTTCAGAGAGATGGGGAAGAATGGCCTCCCAGATCTCCTGTGACATGATCCCGCGATTCTTGGCCTTTTTGCTTATCTCTTTCCAGGGGCACATGACACAGCGCAGGTTGCAGGCAATGGCTGACTCAACCTGCAACAGACG
>JASFIT010000112.1:0-11224 GCA_050122535.1 Desulfobacteraceae bacterium
GGGGACGACGAGACTCGAACTCGCGACCTCCGGCGTGACAGGCCGGCGTTCTAACCAGAACTGAACTACGCCCCCGATTGCCCGCACGAGCAGGCTAACATATGTATCAGTCTGGCGACCTTCCCGCCTTACGGGCGGGACTTTCTAACCAGAACTGAACTACGCCCGCGTGGTGGGCGGAACAGGATTTGAACCTGCGACCCCCGGCTTGTAAGGCCGATGCTCTCCCGCTGAGCTACCCGCCCAGAAGGATCACTAATTATACGGAATAGATCTCTTTGTCAAGATGCTTTAATGGGCGGTCACTTCGGGTGCGGCTGGCTTTGATTCCTCGGCCGATTCCACGCAGAAAGGTTCACATTCCTCTTTCGGAGCAAACAGCTCTTCCCCCTTCTTTACGACCAGCGCTTCTTTCAAAACGCTATCCATATGATCGACCAAACCCAGCTCTACTTTTCTGAGGATCTTCTTGGGGATTTCTTCTATGTCCTTTTTGTTTTCCAACGGGATAAGAACCTTTCGGACCTCTCCTCTGTGGGCGGCCAGGATCTTCTCTTTTAGCCCGCCAATGGGAAGGACCCTTCCCCTCAGTGTTATTTCCCCGGTCATAGCGATATCGCGTCTTACGGGCTTTCTTGTTAGGGCGGAAACAATAGAAGTGGCAAGCGCGATACCAGCGGAAGGTCCATCTTTCGGTATGGCGCCCTCAGGAACGTGGATGTGTATATCGATGTTTTCATAAAAGTCATCTGGGAGTCTGAGTTGTCTTGACCTTGATCTCACGTAACTTAGTGCAGCCTGGGCAGATTCCTGCATAACCTCTCCCAGTTTACCCGTGAGCACCAGATTTCCTTTTCCTGGCATAATGGCTGCCTCTGTCTGGAGGAGTTCGCCTCCCACATCGGTCCATGCCAAGCCGGTGGTCAGCCCGATATCATCTTGTTCCTCTGTACGGCCAAAGCGAAATTTTGGCACACCCAAATACTTGTGTATAGAGGTGGACCCAACCTTGATCTTTGTATCCTTTCCTCTTTTCACCACCTCTTTAGCCACCTTGCGGCAGATAGAAGAGATCTCTCGTTCCAGATTACGGACACCCGCCTCTCTTGTATAATTCCTTATGATGGTGAGAATTGCTTTATCTGAAAAATCTATATTTTCCCCATTAAGACCGTTCTCCTGGATCTGTTTCTTGATAAGGAACTGCTTGGCGATGTTCAGCTTCTCCAATTCTGTATACCCGGGTAGCCTGATGATCTCCATCCTGTCCTGCAAAGGGAGGGGAATACTGTGAAGGGTGTTTCCTGTGGTGATAAAGAGGATTTCTGAAAGATCATAGTCCAGATCAAGGTAATGGTCATTAAATGCAAAGTTCTGTTCCGGATCCAAGACCTCCAGCAGAGCTGCGGAAGGATCACCGCGAAAGTCCGTGCTCATCTTGTCCACTTCATCTAGGCAGAAAACCGGATTGTTGGACTTCGCCTTTCTCAGATACTGGATGATCTTGCCCGGCAGTGCACCGATATAGGTTCTCCGGTGTCCCCTTATTTCTGCCTCATCCCTGACGCCACCAAGGGAGAGACGAACAAAGTTTCGGCCCGTGGCCCTTGCCACAGACTTGGCCAGAGACGTTTTTCCTACACCAGGGGGCCCAACGAAACAGAGGATCGGCCCTTTGATCTTCTTGGTGAGGGTCTGCACGGCCAGATATTCTAGGATTCTCTGTTTTGGTTTTTGCAGGCCATAGTGATCCTCTTCCAGGATACATTCGGCTTCTTCTATATTCATCTTGTCCTTGGTTCGCTCATACCATGGAAGGGCAAGAATCCAGTCAATGTAGTTGCGCACCACGGTGGCCTCTGCCGACATGGGGGACATCATCTTCAACTTCTTGAATTCCTGCCAGATTCTCGCATGGGACTCCTTGGATAACCGCTTCCTCTTTATCCTTTTTTCCAGTTCATCCAACTCCGCCTTGAAATCATCCTTTGCTCCCATCTCTTTTTGGATGGCCCGCATCTGTTCGTTGAGGTAATAGTCTTTCTGGGTCTTTTCCATCTGTTTCTTGACCCTCTTTTTCAGCCGACTTTCCAAGGCGAGTATATTGATTTCATTGCGAAGTTTCTCAAAGAGCTTTTCCATCCTCTGGTTCACGTCCACGGTCTCCAGAAGGTCCTGTTTATCGTTCACTTTCAGGGGAAGATGGGCCGCTATGGTATCGGCTAGACGAGAGGGGTCTTCCATGGATGAAACGGTAGACACGAGCTCCTTACCAATCTTGTCATTTAATTTGGCATATTCCTGAAAGCCCTCCATAACAGTTCTCATCAGGGCCTTGGTTTCAATACCCGGCTCTGGCTCTAGGGGGAGTTTGCTAACCTCCACCATGAAAAAGGGCTGATCATCCAAGAAATTCTCTATCATTGCCCTCTGCTTACCCTCAATAAGGGCCTTGACCGTTCCATCGGGCAACCTTAACAGCTGCAAGACCGTTCCAAGCGTACCAAAAGTATATATATCCTTTCGTGAAGGATTATCTACCTTGGCATCCCTCTGGGAAGAGAGGAAGATCTCCTTCTCGTGAGACATGACATATTCGAGGGCTTTGATGGATTTTTCCCTGCCCACGAAAAGGGGAACCACCATGTTAGGAAAGACAACCACGTCCCTCAGGGGCAAAAGGGGATACTGAAACCTTTCACCCGTTTCAGATTCCGATGCATTCTTTTTTGTTAAATTAAACATGGCTTAAGCGTAACCTACCTGGTTTTCATAGAGTAATAGAGGGGATTCACCCCTGCTTATAACCTCTTCACCCACAACGCATTCCTGCACGCCTGTCATGCTTGGGAGATCATACATAATATCCAGCATAACGTTTTCCAGGATAGCCCTCAGGCCACGTGCGCCAGACTTGCGGTTGAGAGCATCTTTGGCCACGGCTAGAAGGGCTTCATTGGTGAATTTGAGTTCCACGCCCTCCAGCTCGAAGAGCTTTTCGTACTGCTTAACGAGGGCGTTTTTGGGTTCTGTGAGTATTCTTACGAGGGCATCCATACTCAAATTGTTGAGTGATGCCACGATGGGTATCCGACCAATAAATTCAGGGATGAGCCCAAACTTTATGAGATCCTCGGGTTGGACAAGTGCCACGATCGCATTGGTATCCTCTTCCTGCGCGCTCTGAATATCCGCCTCAAAGCCCATCGCTTTGCTTCCGATCCGGCTCTTAATAATTTTATCAAGACCGTTAAAAGTGCCGCCACAAATAAAAAGGATATTATTCGTATCCACCTTCACAAAGTCCTGCTGAGGATGCTTCCGACCACCCTTGGGTGGCACACTTGCCATGGTCCCCTCTATGATTTTCAGCAGGGCCTGCTGCACGCCTTCTCCAGATACATCCCGGGTGATAGAGGGGCTATCCGATTTTCGGGCGATCTTGTCAATCTCATCGATATAGACAATGCCTTTTTTTGCACCATCCACATCATAATCTGCCATCTGAACCAGGTTTAGGATGATGTTCTCCACGTCCTCACCCACGTATCCTGCTTCAGTTAGCGTTGTTGCGTCCGCGATGGTAAAAGGAACATTGAGTATTTTAGCAAGGGTTTGTGCCAGGAGGGTCTTGCCCGATCCCGTGGGCCCGATCAAAAGGATATTGCTTTTCTGAATCTCCACACCCTCCATATCGATTTTGGCGCCAATTCGTTTATAGTGGTTATGCACGGCCACTGATAATACCTTCTTCGGCCTTTCCTGCTCTATGACGTATTCATCCAGCAATTCTTTAATCTCATAGGGCTTGGGTAGCAGTTCCGCCCCTTCCGTCTCAGCCTCCTGACCATATTCCTCAGCAATGATTTCATTGCAAAGCTGAATACACTCATCGCAGATATATACGGACGGTCCAGCGATAAGCTTTTTCACTTCATCTTGGCTCTTGCCGCAAAAGGAGCACAACAGTTCATCATTGGCATCATCTTTTCTTTGCATGTGATCCTTCCCCTATTCCTTCAATTCCTCTTGGATTTCCCGTTTTTCGATGATCTTATCCACAATACCGTATTCTAAGGCCTCTTCACCACTCATAAAATAATCACGCTCCGTGTCCTGACGGATCCTTTCAAGGGACTGTCCCGTATGTCTTGCAAGAATTTGATGAATGGTCTCCTTGATTTTCAATATCTCTCTAGCTTGGATGTCGATATCGGTGGCCTGTCCCTGTACGCCACCCAATGGCTGATGAATCATAATCCTGGCGTGTGGTAACGCATACCTCTTCCCTTCTGTCCCAGCTGCCAGCAGAAGGGCCGCCATGCTCGTGGATTGGCCCATGCAGATGGTGGCCACATCAGGCTTGATATACTGCATCGTATCATATATGGCCAGGCCCGCCGTGACAGAACCCCCAGGGGAGTTTATGTAAAGATTCACTTCTTTGTCGGGGTCTTCAGATTCGAGGAATAGCATCTGGGCAATGATCGTATTAGCCATAGGATCGTGCACCATATCTCCCAGGAAAACGATTCGATCTTTTAAAAGGCGTGAGTAGATATCGTATGCACGTTCGCCGCGACTCGATTGTTCGACCACAATTGGTATAAGCATTTTTTGTTCTCTTCTTAATTCTGTTCTGGGTGATATTTGCTCTTTATTGGAAGGGCCTCAGTGGGTTTTTTTCACTCCGGTTCACGTTTGATTTTATCCGCTTCAACTTCCGTGATGTTAGCACCTTTAACTAGATAATTCAAGGTCTTTTCCTCCAGGAGCTGCTGCCTAAATGACTCCCTGAGGTTGTTGGCCTCGTAGTACTGGCGCAAGGCTTCCGGGTCTTGCCCTGTACTCAGGGCCAACTCCTTGAAGCCGGCCAATAATTCCGCCTCAGTGATGTCGAGATCGTTTCCCCTCGCTATTTCTCCCAACACCAGCATATCTTTGACCCTTTTCTCTGAAGCTGGCCTGAGATCCTCTTTTAGCTTTTCTTCATTCAGACCCGCCTTCTCCATATTAGAGCCGGATCTCAAGAGATTCTGTCGAATACTCTCCATAGCGCCGTTCAGCTCGGACTCCAACAGACTCTCCGGTAGCTCGAAATCTACGCTGTCCGACACCTTTTTCAGCAATCTCATCTTCAGTTCTCGATCAACCCTCTTCTCCTCCCGGTCTGTGAGAGTCTCTCTGATCTTATCCTTCAGATCATCGAGATCCTGGAAATCGGCTCCAAGATTCTTTGCAAAATCATCATTGAGTTCGGGGAGATTCATCTCCTTTATATCAATCACCTTGACGTTGAATTTAACACTTTTCCCGGCCAATTTGGGCTGAGAATAATCATCCTCAAAATCCACGTTAAACTCGGACATCTCCCCTTTCTTAAGACCGATCAGGGCCTTTTCAAAATCTGGATGGAAATCATTGCTACCTACCCTGACTAAGAAATTACTGTTCTTAATCCCTTCCAGAGCTTTGCCATCTTCCAGCCCCTCATATTCTATAACCGCGAAATCCTCCTCTTTTATGCCACGCTCCGTTTCAACAGAAGAGAGCTGGCCATGGGTCTTTCTGATCTCTTCCATTTGAGCCTCCACATCCTCGTCAGCGACAGAAAAGAGCTCTTTCTCCACCTCAAGACCCATATAATCCTTCAGCTCAAATTCTGGCCTGACCTCCATGATAGCGGAGTACCTGAAATTTTGGCCCAGCTTCAGGATCTCATTTTCAATAATTGGCATGCTCAGGGGAATGGTCTTGGTCTCTTCCACGGCCTTTGGCAGGGTTTCATTTACCAGTCTCCTGGTCACATCATCTATCACCTGATTTCCAAAGCGTCTCTCTAGAATCTTTCTGGGGACCTTCCCAGGCCTAAATCCAGGGAGCTTGACACCCTTCCTCAGTTCCCGGTAAGCCTCTTCTATTTTTTTATTCACCTCCCCTGCCTCTATTTCAATCTCCAGCTTCTTCTTTACGGAGCTAATCTCTTCCAGTTTCGTCTTCATCACTTTACCTTTTTCTGGACTGGAACTCGGAGTCTCTCAACCATTTCCTCATGCGAATTTTCTCTTCAACTTAATGATGATTTTCCCCATTTCAAGTTAATTGTGAGGTAACCGCGACACGAGATCGGCAAAGGGTCTGCAGCTTAATGAATCCTCTGGGTGACAACGATTCCAAGCCTGTGAAAAAGCCCCCACTGCGCTCGCCCCAAACGCTCCCCCCATAGGCCCAATCATCTTGACTCCCCTTGCTTTAATCATTATATTCCCATAACCTAAACGCGTTTGCAAACTTCCTAGCTACAATAATGGGAATATCATGCAGAATCAACCCGACACCATACTAAACAAGACCGTTCAAGACCAACTGGAAATTGTATTTCAGCAGCTGCCTCGCAATATTCCCCTATATCTTTTTGCCCAGGTGGGAAATAACGATCTCTTTAATCAGGCAGCAAGACAGCTGATCAGGGCCTTTCGGGAAATTACGCCCAAAATTGAGTTTAAAGAATACGATCTCAATCACGATCTTGCCAAGAAATGGGATGTTTACCGATCTCCCACTATCCTATTTGATCCAGAACGTTATCCAATTCGCTGGCTAGGTGCTCCCATGGGAGAAGAAGGTCGAACCTTCTTGGAAGCCCTTCTGTTAATCGGCATGGGAAACAGCAACCTCAGTGATCAGTCCCTTAATGTACTCCATAAGATCGAATCCAAAAGGGATATGAAGGTCTTTGTAAGCCCCACGTGTCCATATTGTCCCCAGCAGGCGGTCAATGCCCTGAAAACGGTCGTTGAAAAGCCTGAATTGATTTCCCTTGAGATCATTGACATCCAGTGCAATCCTGATCTGGCCGATAGATACTCGGCCCAAAGCGTACCACAAACCTATGCCAACGAGGTCCTGATTGCCCAAGGAGCCCAACCCGAAGAGCTGTTCCTGCTATCCCTGGAAAAAATGGAACAGCAGACCATCTTTATTCCAGAGACCGATGCAGAACTCATTGAAACCGACCTGGTCATTATTGGCGGGGGTCCTGCGGGACTGACGGCTGGGATCTACGCAGTTCGGAGTGGCATAAAAGCGGCCTTACTAGAGAAAGGGGCTCTGGGGGGGCAAGTGGCCACCACTCCTATTGTGGAAAACTATCCCGGTTTCACCTCTGTGGGGGGCAAGGCACTGGTTGACTTTATGGTGAGCCATGCCCTTGAATATGTTCAGATTTTTCAAGGCGAAGAGGTCATGGACATTCAACCTGGAGAGCCCATAAAAGTTATAACGAGCCGAAGACAATTCTTGACAAAAGCGGTGCTCCTGGCCACCGGGGCGACTTACAAGCACCTGGGAGTCCCGGGAGAGACCCGTTTGGCCGGCAGGGGGGTTAGTTATTGCAGCACCTGCGATGGTCCTCTGTTTAAAGGCAAAAATGTGATCATAGTGGGCGGGGGAAACAGTGCAGTGACCGAGGCATTACATCTTCATCATATTGGTGTAAACGTGACGGTCATTCATAGGAGGGAATCCTTCAGGGCCCAAGAACATCTAACAAAGAACATCTTTGATAACAACATTCCTGTCATGTGGAATACGGAAGTGAAAGAGATTCGTGGAGAGGAGAAAGTTGAAGAGGTCATTCTCTATAACAACCAATCAAAAGAGACCCTAGACTTTCCCACAAACGGGGTCTTTATCGCAATAGGCTATACCCCGGCAGTGGAGTTGGCAGAGAAGATTGGTGTGGAACTAACCCCAGAGGGTTATATCAAGCGTGATTCCCATCACCGGACAAATATCCCTGGAATCTATTCAGCAGGGGATGTGGAAGGAGGATACAAGCAGATTGTGACGGCCACAGGCCAGGGGACAGAAGCCGCCATCAGCATCTATGAAGACCTTATGAACCCCTATTGGAAGAAAAAGAGGGATGCATAGGAATTCTGCCGTCTCTATCTGGCCCTCCCAGTCAGGCCCTTTTACCCCCCTGATTAACACAATACAGTCAAGAGGACGAAGTATTTGCGCGTATTGGCCCAAAACCAAATCACCGGCCTGTCACGTTTAAAGCTCTTTTTGGCCCTTTCCAGGACCCCACATGTATTGTTGGACTTAGCCACACCAGCCTTTGCAACGCTCCTCTGGCTTGGTGATTTCCCCCCGTTGAAGGTGATTTTGATAGGTGTTTTTACCGCGTTTTCTGGTTATACAGCAGTCTATGCACTGAATGATCTCATAGACAATCGTGTAGATAAGGAAAAAATCCAAGATGGCAGGCTGGGCGAACCGGGCGATTATCTTGACGCTCCATCGATCCGGCACCCCATAGCACAGGGGGCCTTGAGTTTTAGGCAGGGTTTTATATGGCTTCTGGCTTGGGCCAGTTTGGCGGTGACCGGGGCCTACCTTTTGAACCCCGTCTGTGTTCTCATATTCACGGTGGCATGTGCTCTGGAGATTCTCTATTGTCTTTTGCTAAGGATTACCCACCTGCGTAGCCTCGTGAGTGGGGCGGTGAAAACCTCGGGTGGCATAGCCGCCATATTTGCTGTGGACCCTCACCCTCCCTCATCTTTCTTGATTGCCCTCTTTTTATGGCTTTTTTTCTGGGAGATCGGGGGGCAAAATGTTCCCAATGATTGGACCGAGATAGAAGTGGATAGGCGAATTGGGGCCAAGACCGTTCCTGTGCGGCTTGGTCCGAAAACTGCAAGCATCATTATTCTTTGTTCGCTCCTCATGACTGTTGTCATGAGTTTTCTCCTTTTTCGGCTTGCATTGGACAGCTTTGAGCTACCCTTTATAGGTGCCTCTTTGGTGGTAGGCCTTTACCTTCTCATCATCCCTGCGTTTCGTCTCCAGCAAACGAAAGGGCCCCGGCATGCGTTGACCCTATTTAACCGAGCCAGCTTTTATCCGTTGGCCTTACTTGTCCTCGTCACAATAAGAATATTGATCTGAATCTGATTTTGGAGGTCGCCCCATATGAAGGAATTTGATCCGGAAGATCTGGCACAGTGCGACGGAAAAGACGATAGACCTGTCCACGTTGTCCACCAGGGCAAGGTCATCGATGTGAGCAACAGCAAGCTGTGGAAGGGAGGCGTCCATATGAGACGTCATCATGCTGGAAAAGATCTCACCACAGAGCTCCTTGCCGCGCCCCATGGCCCAGAGGTTCTTGACAGATACCCTCAAGTGGGAATCTTTAAGAAGGAAGTAATACCTGAAATCAAGGTTCCAAAGACCTTATCCTGGCTTCTTGCCAAGTTCCCCATGTTGAGGCGCCATCCTCATCCTATGACCGTCCACTTCCCCATTGTCTTTATGTTCTGTACGCCGGTTTTCAATATCCTTTATCTGATCACTGGCATCAAGGCCTTTGAATTGACGGCCCTTCACTGCTTGGTAGGCGGCATTCTTTTCACCGTCGTGGCGATTATAACTGGTTTCTACACGTGGTGGCTCAATTATATGGCAAGACCCCTCAGGGCCGTGACGATCAAAAGACGATTAGCCATCGTTTTGCTTGCCATAGAAATAGTCGTCTTTGTCTGGCGAATCAGGGTTCCTGCTATCCTGGATTCTTTGGGTATCGCGAGCCTGATCTACTTGTTACTCGTGCTTTCCTTTCTTCCCATCGTTACCGCCATGGGCTGGTTCGGGGCCAAACTCACCTTCCCTGTTGAGGAAGATTAAGCAGTAAGAACTAAGAAGTAGGCACTAGGGACTATTTCCACGTATCAGGATTAACTTGTATGCTGCTTGGTGCTCACTGCTTACTGCCTACTGCTTACTCCTTACTTCTTTAACGGCAACGGCAACGATACCCACCTTTTTGAAATCAATGGCATCCCTTACGGGGAGTTTTATCTCTTCCAGCGCGGTCCTCAGGTCATGACTGAAAAAACGGTCTTCTTCCGGATGGACGAGGAGGTGTTTGGTAATAAAGTTTTGGTAGGCACTGGGATAAAATTCTTCTACAAAATAGATGCCCCCGACTTTAAGGACCCTCGCAATCTCCGCGGCGGCACCGCGCCAATCGGGCACATGATGTAAAACACCAAAACCAAAGACCGCATCAAGCGCTCTATCCTTAAAAGGGAGTCGAAACACATCGCCCACATACAATGATACCCTTTTCCGCTCATTGGCGGATAGGTAAGCCAGCGCTTTTTGAACCATCTGGATATCAAGATCCAGGGCACAAAGCGAAGAAGGCTGAAAAGACCTCAAAATCAGCCTGGCCCCTGCCCCCCGACCACATCCCACTTCAAGGACCCTTGCCCCTTTCTTCAGCTGAATCCTTTTCTTGAGCAAGCGGATTTCGCACCGCTGCAGTGTCGCCCGCACCGGATTATTAGCCACTAAGCGTTCCACCCAGTTTAGCTTCATGTTTGAGAATCACTCCTTCATTCCTAAATGGATCACCGCGATGCCATTGGTCAACTTCCGATGGCTCACCTGGGAAAAACCGCTATTCTCCAAAGTGGCTGACAATTCTTCTGCCGAAGGGAAAAGCCTGATGGATTCAGGGAGATAGGTGTAGGCCTGCTTCGAACCCACAATGAGCCCACCAAGGGTGGGCATGATATGAAAGGAGTACATATCATAAAGCCACCGAAAAAGGGGAGCTGTCGGCTTTGAGAATTCCAGACACATGAGCTTCCCCCCGCGCTTTAAGACCCGATGGATCTCCTTGAGGCCCTGTTCCATGTGCGTTAGATTACGGATTCCAAAACCCACCATGGCAGCGTCAAAGCCCTGATCCCGAAATGAGATCTCTTCCGCATTCCCCTGCACATATCTGATACGCTCATCACGTATGGACTTGGCAACCTTTGATCTACCCACTTCCATCATTGCCCTGTTGATATCATATAGGATGACTCGGCCTGATGAGCCCACGGCATTGGCTGCAAGGATTGAAAGATCTCCGGTTCCACCACATATATCGATCACCCGGTTTCCAGCGTGGAGTTTGAGCATCTTGACGGCAGCACGCTTCCATAGGTGATGGATGCCGAAACTGAGAAGGGTGTTCATGAGGTCGTATTTCCGCGCCACCGTATTGAAATGTCTCATCACCCATCTGACCTTCTCACCCTCAGGAACCTTTCGATATCCGAAGTGGGCCATCTTTTCCGGGCCCATATGGTCATTCTCTTTTTCGCGCTCCCATTGATCCAAGCACCATATGGATTTCTTACCTGACATCTTGACCGCA
>JASFIT010000113.1:0-11173 GCA_050122535.1 Desulfobacteraceae bacterium
CCGGCCCGTCCTTTCGGGGTATGCTCCGACCAACATAGTCCAAATTTTGTGTCTCGACTTTCTCTGAGCTCATAAAAATCCTCTGCCATGCGTAGGGTCGGGTTTTATACCCGACCATTTCCCGGTGGCATATAAAATGCCACCCTACACCTACCTTTTTCCGTCATCGGTTGATCGATGAAATGATACCCATTAATAATTGACTAGGAATCCTTGGATTTCGTCTGTTGTGCGGCCATGTTCACCGCATCAAGGATCTTGTTGTAACCGGTACAGCGGCAGAGGTGGCCTTCCAAAGCCTTCCGGATCTCCTCTGCCGAAGGACTGGGATTCTCATTCAACAGGGCAGTGGTCGACAGGACCATGCCGGGCGTGCAGAATCCGCATTGAATCGCGCCATATTCCACAAACGCCTGTTGGACAGAAGTCAGTTCCTCGCCTTCAGACAATCCTTCTATGGTTAGGATAGGTTGATTCTGGTAGTCTACGGCCAAGGCCAGACAGGACAGAATAGGCTTCCCTTCCACTAGGACAGTGCATGAACCACACTCCCCTGTTCCACAGGCCTCCTTCGTACCCGTTAGGCCTAGATGGTCCCGCAATGCCTCAAGCAATGTGGTCTGGGGTTCTACAGCCACTTCAAAGGTTTCGTCATTAACAAGAAGCTCAATAAGTCGTTTCAAAGGTCTCCTCCTAATACACATTGATGATTTTCTATTGAAGATTGACGATTTGAAGAGATATTTCTGAACCCCAAAGAGTCAATCGTCAGTCATCAATCGTCAATCCTTAGGAATGCGTCCGGTTGCCAGAGTGAGGGTTCGAAAGGCCTGGACTTCCAGACATTCCCTGAGAAATGGGATCGAGTATCCATGGTGCATGACAGGACGTATTTCGGTCGCAATCTTTTTTGCCACCTCCCGTGAGAGTTCTTCGGATAGCTTTTCTCCAGTCAGCGCTTTTTCCGCTTTGACTGCTCGAACGGGCTTTGCCGAGACAGAGCCCACACCAATGCGCGCTTTATTGCAGGTTTCCCCGTCATCCGCCACATCCAGGAGGGCCGCTACGGTGACGGCGCCAAACTCCATACCTCCTCGCAAACTAAACTTGGTAAACCCTGAACCCCTTATTGTCGCAGAGTCGGGAATGATCACGCCACGCACCAATTCACCCTCTGAGAGGGCTAAAGGAGAGAGGGGATCCCCTGTGTAGAACGCTTCCACAGGGATTTGGCGACTTTTGGTGTCCGTCTGGATCTCTACTTTTGCATCCAGGCAGATGAGAGCGGGAACCGTATCTGCCATGAAGACGGCCTGGCACTTCTTGCCTTTTGGGATGAGGTAGCAGCGGTCACCATTCCGTTTAAAGCAGGGTTCAACATATTGGTAAGTGTGGCTTTGGTTATAGTAGGTGCAACGGGTCTCCAGACAGAGATTGCCCCCAAGGGTTGCCATATGGCGGATCTGGTTAGAGGCCACACTCAGAGCAGCTTCTGCTAACAAAGGAGCTTTCTCCAAGATCAGCGGGGAACGCACCACGCCCGCCAAAGGCATCAGACCATCCAGATGTAGCCCGCCCTCCCCCGCCGTAGCCGGAGATTTGACAGTCACTCCTTTTAAGCTGATGATCGCTCCAGGGCGGAGCAAGCCATATTTCATGCGAGGGTATAGGTCGGTGCCACCTGCTACGATCTGCGCTCGAGAGCCATATTCCTTGATGAGCTGTACAGCCTCTTCTAATGATGTGGGACGCTGGTGTTCAAATTTGGGAAGGTGCATGGTTTACCTAATGAAGGGTTGGTAAAGAACAAAGAGAGCCGCAGGTTCGTGCCTGTTAGAAGAACTCTAAAATGGCTTGAGACCGATATGTAATATATCACTGTAACACTTGTCAACGTTCATTTTCCACCTAAGCTCTGGTCTCCTGTTCCGGTCAATCTCCATAGGAATCCTTGCTCAGAGAGACTGTATTCCGACTGAAAAGAGCTGTCATTCCGGGCGAGCCCTGCAAGCATGCCCCGTACCCCTGTTTTCACAGGAACAGGCTTGATACGGGGTTGGGCGAGACCCGGAATCCAGAAACATCGTGGAAAAGGAGATCATGCTGGATCCCGGCTCGCATCCTGCTTCCGTCTTCGCTAAAGATTCGCCGGACAGGCCGCAGGATTTGGCCGGGATGACGAATTAGGGCGCAGAGCCTTCAGGCTTGCCTCTGTCCCAAACCAATGAGAATCAGCCTCCGCCTATGGGCGGCAAGACAGAAAGCACATCGCCCTTCTTCAAAACACTCTCATTATTGGCATGATGGCCGTTGACAAGGATAATCAGATCCCCTGTCCCAGGGAGATTGAGCATTTCCAGAGCCTGGCCTACGGTTGCCCCCTCTCCTATATCCCATCTGTCTCCATCCAAGCGGTTGTCAGAGGGTTGCACATAATTGCGTAGTGACGAGAAGACTCTTATTTCTATAATCATAACTTATGCTATTCAAATTTATGGGATTATCTCCGATTTCTCAATAACATTTTCCCTACTCATATCAACCAAAGTCATTGATTGCCTTTCTTGCGAGGTCATTTTGTCGCCTTTAAATTTCGAGTTTACACCCACCGTATGTCCCTAACCGAATTCATGCATGTGAACGACCTTCGGCAAAACGGGAGGGTTTACCGCGATTAATTAAATCTTTTGGACACAAATCCTCCGTGAAACATCGTTGGCAAATGAACGAAAGATCTCTTTGACAGGTTCAGAATCCTTAGAAGCCAAAGTCTCTTTCATTACAGAGTCCGCTTCAAAGAGCATCTCTTTGACAAACCGTGCTTCGCTCTCAGCCACCTGCCATACATTGTAAGATTGACAGCCAATGGATTCCCAAAAGGGTTTGATCTTCTCACGGGTCACCTTAAGGTATTCAGCCTGTTTTTCAATGGGTATGTCGTACTCAAATATGACTTTTACCATCATTTCCTCCTTGTTTTGTTTTAATAGATTTTGACCTGCCTTATGGAAAGCTGTAGCCTCAGATTTTTTCCTGAAAGGCGTTTGTCAACAAAAGAGATTAAGAGAAAAACAGACTGAGCTGACATCATGCTTCAAGAAAGGGGGTCTTGTCAGAGACTAATCTATGAGTAGGCTTAATCAACTTTTAGCGTCTCCTCATAAGCCGCCCTTAGGCCTTCTGATAACGTCTTTGCTCCTTTGGTAGCTTCCTGGTTGAGCTTCTCTTGTATGTTGTAAAGCCTTTTGAGTACCTCTAAGATGGATTTTATCTCTTGAAGATAAATTTCTGCGGGTTCCTTACCCAGCGTTGCCGCCTCAGAGATTGCATGGGCTGCTGCGATTCCGCTCTTGAGCGCAGTCCCAATCCCTTCAAATGTTATGGGAAAAAGCAGGCCAGCGGCGTCTCCTATGAGTAAGATGTTTCCTAAGGCTGGAGAGAAGCTTCCGGAAATCAGCTCGCTGTGCAGCCTTGGCTCCACACATCCATCTTTCCAGATGGGCTTCTCTCTGGGATCAAAACCATAATTCTTTAAAGTCTCGTTTATTTCGTTCCTAAGCTCCCTAACTCCGCTCCCCTCGATGATGAAGAAGTCGCTTTTATAATTGAGATCGAATCTGGGACGGGGACGGTACCTGGGGAAAAACCAATGCATGTAATTTCTGTCCAAATCCAATGATCCTTCATAGCATTCCCGAGTAGGACCCGTGTATCGGACTTTGAGTTCCGGGAATAAAGACTTCCTGACAACTGAAGTCGCACCATCGGCCCCGATGACAAATCTTGAACTGAGCTCCTGATGTTCTTCTCCTTTCTTGAGAATAACGGTGCACTTATTCCCTTGTTGTACAACTCTGACAACCCTGTTTCCATCCCGTATCTTCACCCCTGCCTTTTGTGTCCGTTGATTCATCCAGAAATCCAGATCCTTTCTCCACCCCACAGGCGTCCGCCATTCTATAATCTGAGGCTCTATCTCTGGCACATGGATCATGTGCCCTGACAGGTAATAGGGATCTGCCAAGATATCCTTTGGGACTTCTCCGAATTCCTGCTGAATGGTGTCTGTGGCCCACGGCCCCATGAGCATTCCCGTGCATACCTTGTCTCGCGGTAACCTCTTCTTCTCCAGCAGCAGTGTTTTGAAACCTGCCAGGGCGCATCTCTTCGCTGCCACTGAGCCTCCGGGACCCCCGCCCACCACGATTACGTCGAACCTATCCATAGCTCCCACCTAGATACCCTTCTTCCTATAATAGTAATAGATGCCTTCCCTTTTATGTTAGTATATCTTTCAGGAGACTTTATCTACTTCAATAAACCCTTTCTTCTCAAAAGTGAGGTAAGCCAAAGTCCTAAGCCATCACTCTATAAGGCTGGTAGCTGGGACCCCAAACAATTCCCATTCCTTCTTGAAGCGATAAGCCGCACATGTATAGTACTTTGCCAGCTTTTTCCCAACGCACAACAATTGAAGGGTCTTTGCATCCAAATCTTTATCCGTTATCTCACAGAATATGAATACATCATTGTTGGGCATGTGAAGCCTCCTTCAGTTTACATAGGCCCCAGGTGATCTTGTTTATTCCCAAGCTAAAATTGTGTAAGAGGGAAGGGTTATAGTAGTGTAGGTGGACGATCCTTTAATGGATTCGAATGTGCAACAGCTATTGATCATTGTCCTCTGATTCCAGAAAACGGTCCCTAAGTTCCTCTCTCGCAATCTCCTTCGCAGCACTTGTAAAAAACATCCCATCTATCTGCTTCTGCAGCCTATTCAGACGATCCAGAGGAGATTCTCCAAAGTCTTCATAGGCAATCTTTGACATAATTTGGTGCCCCATTTTGGAGTACCTAAATAATTTATCCGCGTCTTTTACAATTTTATCATTGAATGAGATGGCCTCTTTTCTAGAATCGTGACCGTCAATAATTTCGAGGATCTCTTTAGTTTTACATTTATCATAATTCAGAGTTTCAAGGATTTCTTTTGCTATCCTGGCACCTTCCTTTTCATGGACACGTCTCAATTCGGGAGACCTTGTTTTAACACCAAATGCTTGTCTTTGTAGTTCCTCAGGGATACTCTTATATCCAACATCGTGCAAAGTGATCGCTGGAATCACAACTTCCATGTCCCCATCTTCCATTTCTAACAACCTATAAGCCATTCGTATGCTGATTTCAGTGTGAATATCATTGCTCCGAGTATCAAGATAGGGCTTTGCCATCTCCCAGATTTTTCCATAAATTGATTCCATTTTCCAAATGAGCAATGCTTCAACTGAAGACTAATTTTTTGTTGACAATTAGGAAACCAACATTTACATTGTGTGCCGCCCTCTGTCAAGGAAAACTTGCGCTGCAATACGATAAACCTTGATAGATTTATGTGTTAATATATATTTTCGGCATGTTATATGAAAAATATCGCCTTCCAAACAACGGAATACCGGTTTCCATTTACAAGTTAGTAACTTGGAACGTTCACAAATTGTAGTTTCCAAATTTGAAACAATACGGTTTTTTCTTTTTCCTTCTTTCTCGCTCACTTATGACTTAACAACTTGAAAAAGACAGCTCTGAGGGAGCTGTTTCCCTAGATTACCGGTATTGGAAACGTGTACAGAGGGGCATCGATATGGGTGAAGAATTGATTGCCAAAAAAATCAAATCACTTCGTAGGCAGAAGGGAATCACCCTTCAAGTTTTGGCAGACATGACGGGGCTGACGAAAGGATATATTTCAAAGATTGAAAGGTCTGGGAAGGCTCCACCTTACTCCACCTTAAACAAGATAGCCGGCGCATTGGGTGTCGATGTGGCCTTTCTGTTGAGAGATGAAGGCAGTGAGGTGAAAGATATTCGCATATACCTTACAAAAAGAGATGAAGGAGAAATTGTCGAGACAGTGGGCACCTTTTACGGTTATAAGCATGAAGCCTTGGCATTTAATAAGCCGGGCAAGAATATGATACCCTACATCATTCATCCCACCTTCGAGGAGAATAGCTTATTTCAACATGAGGGCGAGGAATTTATCTACGTCCTGGAAGGAAGGCATGAATTTATCTATGACGGAAAGAAATATATGATGGAGGAGGGAGACAGTGTCTATTTTGATGCGGCCGTTCCCCACACGGGGAGAAGCCTGGGCAAGAAAAGGGCGAAGCTGCTGGCGGTTATGTACAACTATAAGAGACTTTGAAATCGCAATAGAATTATTCGCGTTTTACAAAGTCTTTAGGTTAATCCCCCGTCTCTACTTCAAGACGAATTCGCAGGGACGATCTGGTTCTGAGTCTTAAGAGGACTTGAAATGATAAAAGAATTTCTCAACGAGCAGATCGAAACCATGGATCCTGAACAGATCCGTAATATTCAGGAGAAGAAATTCTCAAAGCAGTTGGATTATGTATGGGAGAATTCGGGTTTTTACAGAAGGAAATTCAAAGCACATGGTGTCGAGAAGGGAGACATCAAAGGCCTGGAGGATTTACCTAAGCTTCCCTTTACTGAGAAGGACGAACTGAGGAAGAGCCAGGAAGAACATCCTCCTTTGGGCACCCATTGTGCCGCTCCCATGGATGAGATCATCCGCATCCACTCCTCATCTGGGACTACAGGTGTGCCCACCTTTGTCGGTATTACCCGGCACGACCGCAAGGTTTGGACGGATATCACTGCGCGTTCCCTTTTCACCAAGAGTGTGAGGCCAAGTGACGTGGTGATCCATGCTGTAGGGTTAACTTTTTTTGTGGGTGGACTCCCGGTGAAGGACGCCATCGAGCATATTGGGGCGGCCTTTGTTCCCATTGGCACCGGCGCATCCGATCGCGTGGTCGTGACCACGAAAAGGCTAGGGGGCAACGTGCTTCACTGCACCCCATCTTATGCCCAGTATTTTGCTGAATACGTAAAGAAAAAACAAAATATGGAACCCTCAGAACTCGGTTTTGAAAAACTGGTGGTTGGGGCTGAACCAGGAGGGGGAATCCCCGCAGTAAAAAAGAGACTCCAAGATGAGTATCAATGCATCCTCAGCGAAGGCATGGGCAACGGCGACGCTGCGCCCATCATATTCGGGGAATGTCCTGCGCAACAGGGTATGCATTTCTGCGCCCAGGAATACATATTCTGTGAGCTCATTGACCCGGACTCTGGTCAGGTGCTGGAGATGAAGGACGGGGCAGAAGGAGAACTGGTTTACACTCTGCTCGATCGGCAGTGTTGCCCACTGGTAAGGTTTCGAACCCGAGACAGGATCACTCTATTTACAGGCCCTTGTGAATGCGGCCGGACCAGTTTCCGCATAAGATGTATCGGCCGAACCGACGATATGCTCATCGTGCTAGGAGTGAACGTCTTTCCGTCAGCGATTAAAGACGTAATAACGTCTTTCCGGCCACGGACTACAGGTGACATGCTCGTCCTCCTCCACAGACCGGGCCCGACCGTGGAGCCCCCTCTAAGGGTCCAGGCGGAGTACGCGAAGGGTGAAAAGGATCTTGAGGCCCTGAAAAAGGAGCTAGAAGGGGTATTGAGAGACAAGTTGGTATTCCGAGCTGATGTGGAGCTCGTCCCCGAGGGAACGCTTCCCCGTTACGAGATGAAGGCCCAGCTTATCAAGAAGGTATATGAAGGAGAATGATCCGTGGCCGAGATCAAATTTGTTGACACCACTCTGAGAGATGCCAATCAGAGCCTTTGGGATGCAACGGGTTTGACCACAGGCATGATCCTTTCTATCGCGCCCGAGGTGGACAAAATTGGCTTTAAGGCCGTAGACTTCATTACCAGTATCCATATGGGGGTATCCGTTCGCTATCACCGTGAAAACCCCTGGGAAAAGATACGGCTTACCTCCAAGGCCATGCCCAATACCCCACTAAGTTTTGGGGGGACAGGACGTCGTTTCATCGGTTTCAAGCGTTCCCCTGACTCTATCATGACTCTGGTCTACGAGCGTATGGCAGCAAATGGCATCCGACGCATGTGGTTAGTGGATGCGGCGCATGAAATGGACGTTATTTACAAGAATGCGCGCATGGCTAAAGCGGCCGGCATCGAAGAATTCATGGTTGCCCTATCCTATTCAATCAGTCCGGTGCACACGGACAAATACTATGCACAAAAGACAGAGGAAATAACCAAATGCCCGGATGTGGACATCATGTACCTGAAGGATCAGGGTGGCCTCCTTACGCCCGAACGGGTTCGCACCCTTGTACCCGCCATCCAATCAAATCTGAATGGGCGCCCCCTTGAAATCCATACCCATTGCAACACGGGGTTAGGGCCCCTGGTTTATTTGGAAGCCATTCGTCTGGGAATAGGCTCGGTCCATACGGCAGTCCCTCCATTAGCTAACGGTACCGCGCAGCCTTCCATGCTAAACATCATCAAAAACACGCACCACATGGGTTACTCCTCATCTGTGGATGAATTGGCACTCCAGAATTACGTTGCCCACATGAAGATGGTTGCTGAAAGGGAGGGAAGGCCTGGGGGCACGCCTTTGGAATACGATCTTGCTTATTATGAACACCAGGTCCCCGGGGGAATGGTGACTACCCTGAAACGTCAGCTTTCGGAAGCGGGCAAAGAAGACCGCCTGGAAGAAGTCTTTGAAGAGATCATAAAAGTACGAAAGGAACTGGGCTATCCCATCATGGTGACACCCCTATCGCAATTTGTGGCCACACAGGCCACGATGAACATTATCTCCGGAGAAAGGTATAAGATAGTGCCCGACGGCGTCATAGAATACGTGGCGGGATATTTTGGCAAACCTCCCGCCCCCATAAATCAAAATGTCCTGGACAAGATATCCAGTCTGCCCAAGACCGAGAAGCTGCAAAGTGAGGAATTTCAACAACCTACGATTAAAGAACTCCGGCAACAGATGAGCGTGGGACCGGACATATCTGATGAAGAATTCCTGCTTCGTTACGGGCTCGGCGTTGGTGATGTGGACGCCATGCTGGCCGCAGGCCCGATTAAGACCAGCTATCCATAAATATCGAACGCTTAGGTTGCGTTTTCCACCGCGTTAAGCGACGAGCAGACCCTGATAGAGAGATTCCCGTGAAGAAGAATAAAACCGTGCTTGTTATTGCCACCCTTGATACAAAGGGAGAGGAGACCCTTTTTGTTAAAGGTTTGATTGAGGAAAGGGGCATCAGGACGCTGGTGATGGATGTGGGCATCACAGGGAAGTCCCCATTCAACGCAGACTTCCCCAGCAAG
The DNA here is from genome assembly GCA_050122535.1 of Desulfobacteraceae bacterium. Lineage (GTDB taxonomy): Bacteria > Desulfobacterota > DSM-4660 > Desulfatiglandales > HGW-15 > JASFEQ01. The sequence continues at coordinate 9,250 of JASFIT010000113.1, forward strand.
AAGGTGGCAGAGGCTGCCTCCCGCACCCCAGAGGAGTTGATTTCCTTTGGTGACGAGGCCAGGGCTATGGGAGAGATGGCCAAAGGGGCTGAGCAGATTGTGGCGGAATGCTTTGACAAGGGCGATTTTGACGGCGTCATCGCACTAGGTGGGACGATGGGCACGGCCCTGGCCCTCAGGGTGTTCCGAAGACTGCCCATTGGCATTGCAAAGGTTCTGGTCTCCACTGTGGCCCTCTCCTACTTTGTCATTCCCCAGAGTGTTCATAGCGACATCGTAATGATTCAGGTGGCCACTGATCTTTGGGGTCTAAATCGAGTCGTAAAAAAAGATCTTGCCATGGCCGCCCTGGCCGTGGCCTGTGCCGTGGACAGTGAGGAAGAAGGACAAGAGGAAAGTGCTCCCTTTATCGCGATGACCACGTTGGGAGGATCATATCTTCGGTATGCCTCTCCAGTGAAAGAGGCCTTGGAGAAGAAGGGATACGAGGTGGCTGTTTTTCACTCAGTGAGCATGCAGGGGGCTATCATGGAAAGGCTTATTGAAGAGGGAAAAGTGGACGGTCTCCTCGACCTTTGCCCACAGGAGGTGCTCGCTGAATTAGCTGGTGGTCTTTGCTGTTCACCTGGCAGGATGGAGGCCGCTGCAAAAATGGGTATCCCTCAGGTGGTGGGGCCTGGAGGAGTGGGGGTTTTCCCATCGGGGGCAATGGAGGACCTGCCGGAAAAGTTTAAAGATAGATTGGTGAAGCCACACAATGAAATCGCCTGCAGCGTGAAGGCTTCAAAAGAAGAGATGGCTGAGGCGGCTAAGATAATGGCCTCCAAACTGAACCAGTCCCACGGTCCGGTGGCCGTTGTCATACCTGAAAGGGGCTTCTTCCATTATGACAGTCCAGGGGAGCCTTATTATGACCCTGAGGGAAGAAAAATCTTTGTAGATACCATGAAGGATAATCTCGCCCCTGATATAGAATTTGTGCGTATGAATTGCCATATTAACGATCCCGAATACGCCACAAAGGTAACAGATATCGCCCTCAGATTTTTCAAAGGCGATGTTTCATGAAAGCGAGCGGAGCATGAAAAAAGAATACGAAGGGGCAGAGGTAAAAAAGGCGATCTGTTTCTGGTGTAAACCCCGATGCCACCAGGAGGTCTATGTGAAGGACGGTAGACTCCTTGGCTTAAGCAAGTCTCCCATCAAAGGTTGTCCCCGGTGGAGCAAGGCAAAGGAAATATTCTACAACCCCACCCGCACCACCTTTCCCATGAAAAGGGCCGGAGAAAGGGGTGAAAACAGGTGGCAGCAGATCAGCTGGGATCAGGCCTTTGACGAAATCGCAGAGAAACTTACGCACATTCGGGATACCTACGGTGCCGAGGCCGTTGTAGGAGAGCATGGGACCAGCCGGACATATGAGGAATTCCGCTATAGGTTTCTGAACCTGTTCGGGAGCCCGAACAACTTTGGGCAGGGACACATCTGTCATGGAAACTCTGCCGTTGTGGCCTGCATGACGCTTGGCTGGTGGCCCTATTGGATGAACGTGGAGAAATTGGATAAGGCCCGCTGTGTGATGATGATCGGTCGAAATCCGGGTCCAAGCCACCAGACAGTCAGGGATGGATTAAAGAAAGCGCAGAAAAGGGGTGCTCACCTGATCGTTGCTGATCCCCGTCCGGCGGAGATCACTAAGGACGCAGATATGTGGCTCAGGATACGGCCTGGTACCGACGCGGCGCTCCTGCTGGGTATGATGAACGTGATTGTGGAAGAGGGATTATACGATAAGCAATTTATCGAGAAGTGGACGCATGGTTTCGAAGACTTTGCTGAGCGGCTCAAGGAATATCCTCCGGCGAAGGTCAGTAAGATCACCAAGGTCTCAGCAGAAGATGTCATTAAGGCAGCGAGGCTTTAC
>JASFIT010000114.1:0-11165 GCA_050122535.1 Desulfobacteraceae bacterium
AGAATTTTATAAACAATTTGCATATTGATGAGAGGGAAAAACAGTTTGCCAAGGAGGTTTTTAACGAGGCAAAAAATTCAAGATACTCAATAGAGGATTTTGCAATTCAGTTATACCAGACTAATAAGCAACAACCAACGATCCTTCTCTCTTTTATTAGTCTACTGTTCCAAATTGCAGCGGCAGACGGCAAATTCCATCCCGCTGAAGAAACCGCCCTGAAGAGGATTAAGGATATTTTTGGGATTAGTGACAAGCAATTTAACGATATGAAAGGGAGCTATTTCAACGACCTTGATAAGCACTACAGAATTCTGAATTGTACACCAGAGAGCTCCAATCAAGAAATCAGGTCCAACTACAAGGAGCTGGTAAAAGATTTTCATCCTGATACGATTGTTTCAAAAGGTCTTCCGGAGGAATTTACGGATTTTGCAACGAAGCGTTTTCGTGAGATTCAGGAAGCGTATGAGAAAATTAAACAGGAGCGGAATTTCTAGCTAAGCAGGAAATTCTACAAACATAATCGTTTTATCTGTTCGAAGCCCAAATTCATTCAACTATTCATCTGGTAATCGAAAGTTTTTGGGCCTTTCAGAACTCAACAAGTATAGCAGTAAGTGAAAGTCCCAGCGCAAATGCTGGCACCACAAGATACGGGAATAGCCATTCAGATTCTATAGCCTATCCAAAACCTCCTGTGTCTTGTCCAGCCAATAATCCATTCCCATCTCTCGGAACATGTCATCAGCCTTTTTTAGATTATCCAGCGCCTTATCTTGTTGCCCCGTGTCGGCATAAAGCACTCCCAAAAAGTGATGCCCCTGAGCGTAAAAGGGTTTTAGTTTCAATTCACTCAGGATCTTGATACCTTGCAGAATACATTCTTCCGCTTTCTCATGTTGTGGCTTCTCCGCTTTTCCAAATGTCCTTCCTAATAGAATCCATACAAAACCTTCCGCCCATTCTTGGTGAATGTTTTGCGATATTCGCAGGGCTTTTTCTGCATGGTGTTTCGCATTTGTTAGATCACCTGTCTGCAAATAAACCATACTTGATAACCCATAAAAGTGACCCAAGTCAAAATCTTGTCCTGCCTCGCGCTGAATTCTTAGGCCCTTCTCCATATGCTCCTGGGCAGTTTTGAATTCCCCTAACAGACAGTATGCCTCCCCTAACTTGATCCAGGGCACTCCCGAAATTAGAGCAAATTGCGCTTCCTCAGAGTACCTAATGGAATTTTGAAAATGCTCAATAGCACTTTTCCCGTCTCCTTTGATATTTTGCATTGTGCCATAGTGTGATTCTAACCAGGCTAAAACAGTTAAGTCTTTGATCTTGAGCGCAAAATCAAGGCCCTTCTCAAACAGAACTTTCGCTTCCTCAAAATTTCCCAACATACCCAGACTTAATGCGTAATGTGCAAAGAGCATAGAATATACATTATACGGTCTTCCAAAAGATTCCGTCTGCCTTTGTGTTTTATCCAGTAAAGCGATGACCTTAGAAGCCACATTATTTAATTTCGAGCATTCTCCTCTCCAGAAGTAAAGGGTACATAGCTCCGGTCCAATTGATGCCATTAATTCAATATCACCTATTTTTTCTGCCTCTTTAAAGGAATTTTCAGAGTATTTTATCGCAAGAAGGAGATCTTCACCCTTGAATCCATAACAGTGCCCTATTAAGCTCAGGAAGAGAACAAAACTCTTTTCATCCCCGAGCTCTTTTGAGAGCCGCTCCCCTTTCTGAAGGATCTCCAGGGAATCTTCGGGGTAACCCAAGGAAAACATGGGGCCCGTTATTAAAAGACGAATCTTGATCTGTTCTTTTTTATTCTCCTCAGTCTCAGTCATCTTGCTCAATACTTCGATCGCTTCTTTGTAATAACGAAAGGCTTCCCAGTTGGAATAGTTTCTCGTGGCCTTGTTGCCGGATAACTTCAGATATTGGTAGGCCTTCTCACGAGCCTCGCTCTTAGAGTAATGATAGGCCAACATCTCGTAAAACTCTTCCAGCCTGTCGGCATAGATTTCTTCAATGGCCGCACCGATCTCGTCATGAAGCCTTATCTTTCTTCTAGTTAAGATCGAGTCATAGACCACTTCGCGGGTCAAAGCATGCTTGAAGATAAAGTTAGACTCAGGATATATTCCTCTCTCATAGAGGAGCTCAGAATCCTTTAAGACAGATAGAAAAGAGAGCAATTCCTCATCAGACAGGTCCACTACCCGCTTTATCAATTTATAGCTAAACTCTCTCTCGATAACGGAGCCTCTCTGAAGTACTTCTTTGGCCTCCTCAGGCAGGGAGTCAACCCTTGCCATGATCACATCATAAATGGTGGTAGGAATGGCCAAGTCTTGGATCTCTCTTGCTAAATGATATTTATTATCTTTCCTCTCTATAAGCTTTAGATTCCTAAGGGATTTTACAAACTCCTCAATGAAAAAAGGAACACCTTCTGTCTTCTCCAAGATTAACTCCTCAAGGTCCTTGTCGATATCCTCCGTGCCCAGAAGGTAGGCCACCATGGCAAGGCTTTCCCGGTTGGAGAGCCGGTTCAAGTTCACTTGGCTGTGGTACGACTTGCCACCCCAGGTGTGCACAAACTCCGGCCGATAGGTAAATATCATTAAGACCCTTGCCCCTGGTATGCTCTCCAGAAGGTATTTCAATACATCCTCTGAACTTTTATCCACCCAATGGAGGTCTTCATAGGCCAGAATCAGGGGCCGGATCTCAGAACCTTTATGGGTGATTCGCTTGAATGCTTCCGTGATTCGATCTTTTTTTGCCTCAGGGCTCAGGGGGATCTTGTCGATACCGCTCTCTTTGACCGATAAGAGTTCCAGGAAATAAGGGAGGGTAGAGGCTTCGTCTGCCCCTATTATTTTGAGGCCTCTTCCTACCTTTTGCCTGATCTTCGAATCCCCGTCTCCCTCACTGATATCGAAGTTTGCCTTCAGGGAATCTTTAAGTAGGTGATAGGCTACGCCCCGGCTGTATGAGAGGCACTTGCCCTCTAAAAACACCACGTCCTCGCTGCTCACAGCCTTTCTGAACTCATATAAGAGCCTGGATTTGCCTACCCCCGCTTCAGACACAATAGAAAAGGCCTGCCCTCGCCCTGCCTTGGCCCTCTGAAAACCATCTATGAGAAGCTCAATCTCCCGCTCCCTCCCCACAAACGGGGTCAATCCCCGTTCTGTACTGACGTCAAATCTTGTCCTTCTGGTACTCGGGGCAATCGCTCGGTAAACCTTAACGGGCTCTTCCTTACCCTTAACCTCCTTTGCCCCAAGGGCCTCAAACCGGAAGAGCCCTTCAGTCAGTTTGAATGTCTCATCTGTCACATAAGTCGCACCCGGATCTGCCAGCCCTTCCACTCTTGAGGCCAGATTCACCGTATCACCAACTGCCTTGAAGTCTACTCTGAGGTTATTGCCTAACGTGCCTACGACTACAGGACCAGTGTGGATGCCGACTCGCATCTTTAGAGGTGGTATGCCTTCTCTCTCATGTTTCATTTTTTCGCTAAATCTCGCCATTTCCCGGTGGATGGCTAAGCTCGACCGGATGGCTCGTTGGGGGGCATCCTCCAACGTAATTGGGGCTCCGAAAAGGGCCATAATTCCATCACCGGTCATTTCGTTCACTGTGCCTTCATAGTCATGCACTTTGTGAATAAGGAGTTCATAAATCTGGTCCATGATACCGTAGGCTTCCTCGGGACCGAGTTTCTCAGTGAAAGCAGTAAATCCCTCCATATCACAGAACATTACCGTGACCTGCTTGCGCTCACCTTCGATTTTATCTCTTTGGGAGAGGATTTTCTCGGAAAGGCCCTTGGGAAGATATCGTTGAATTTTGTCTATTTTCTCATCAAAGGAAAGGTCTTTCGGAGTTGGTTCAATGGGAAGGGTTAAGTTGTGCCCGCAATCACCACAGAAATCATCGTCTGGAAGGATTTCAGCACCACATTGAGGGCAGGCTAATAAAAGCTTCGCCCCACACTTACGACAAAACTTCTTTCCCTCAGGGTTTGCCGCCTGGCATTTTGGGCAATCCATTTAATGCCCCCCGGAGAAAATTGAAGGAAAAGACTATCTGTGGATAGGGATGGAATTTGCTCTGCTAAGGTAGGAAATTAATAAAAATTTTCCTGTCTGTCAATTTAACGTTCACTACTAGATATTGTGGTTGTTTGTCGAGAGCGAAAAGTGAAGGTTTCTTGCCATATTGTGGAATGGGGCTGAATCAGGATTCATTGCACTATACATCTGCTAAACGTAAGTTTTTCGGCCTTTCAGGAGTCAACAAGTATAGCACTGAACAGGGCCTGTCAGATCATCGCCTCCTTTCAATCAGTCGTATCCCGTGATCCGAGTTTCCTCGAAATGGCAGGTATCACAGCCATTGCCAAACTCAAATTTTGCCGCTACTCTATGATGCTTTGAGTGAATGGACTCAGGCGGATTGAACTTTCTCAACCGGGGGATATCTCCTGCACTCTGGTGACATGCGTAGCAGGTCTTCATCGCTTCATGCCACAGATTTGCAGCCACAGTCTTGTTCTCCTCTTTTACGGCCTTGGGCAGCCTCCTGTACAATATCTCATTTCTGTACTTCACATGTCTTTTGACCCTTTGAGGTGCTTTGGTCATTGCTGAAGCCGCCAAGGCCATATTCCTCCCACAGGCAGACAGACCTATAGGACTCTCTATTGTTTCTAAGGCCGCCACCCGGTTTTCCTTTTCTATGTACCCTCTCAGTTTTACAAAATTAAAGAATGTCTTGTAAGCTCCAGACTTGAAGTTGAGTCTCACATCGGCCATGTATCGAATGGCCTTTATAGTCCCTGCTTTTGTATTTCCGCCCACAAAAAGAAGTTTTCTCCCCTCGGCCTCTTTATAGATAACTGAAGGTTGCTCAACCTTGATCTCATATTTCTTAATCAACCCATTGTTTTTGCCCACCACTATTACATTACGAGGTGCCAATTCGGGAATCAATTTTTCATTAACCAGGAGTGAAGGCATACTTCTATTTTTTACATGCTCTACACTGAAGCCTATATCCTCAACCCAGTTCCCCAAGTAAAAACCTATCTTTCCTGCTTCAGCGACAACATCACTGTGTTCGTTTTCCCCGTACACAATCAAGATATTGGGAACAGCCACATCATCTTTCCGGGCCGGTGTACCTCTCCATGCCTCTTTATAAGTAATGTACGGTAGAAGCCTGTCGGAGAATGGGGGTGTCACTTGCACTTGAAGTTCTGGAGCCTCAATGGCCGTGGCAGTATAGACTATGAGCAAAGTAACAATTACTGTTGCACATACAGTTATTGCCCTGGGCATAGCTGTCTCTCCTTCTTGGCTAGTTTCCTTACAGATATGCGGAGTCCAAGTGTAGTCACCCAGCGACTTAGGAAGCCATATCGGTCTTCCAGACCTCCCCAACCCTGTCCATAAGATCGGGGCCCAGCTTTTGTGTGGGTTTAATATTAAAAAGACTTAAACGGTGTTCACTGTCAAGGGAAATCGGCTTTTCAAGTCATGCTAGAATTATCGAATTTGATGCCTAAGATAAGAGGGGCATGGCTACAATATCTTGTGGTGGGCTCTTGAGGTCTAAAAGTGTAGATTTCTTGCCATAAGCGATGGTCGAAGCAAATTCAATTTTACTGAAGGTTACATTTGCTAATCGCAAGTTTTTAGGCCTTTCAGAAGTCAACAAGTATAGCAGAAATCGAAAGTATGAGGCTATTTTCTCAAACCACAAGATGTGGACTTGCAGGCCTTGCCGATCATGCCAAAAAGTATCGCTTGACACAGCCCTGTTACTATTACTATATATACCACTTTAGTATTGTTTCCACGATGCGCAAATAACACAACTGCATAATCCTAACCTTCTAGAGTGAGTCATGAGAAGATTTACCAGAAGGCAACGGAAACAAAGCTTCCGGGGCATTTATATGCCTCTTTGGAGGCTTTTTTTTGGGGAGGTGATCCGATGGCCACAGGAGATGTGAAGCGTAAGCTGACTGCAATCTTCAGTGCGGACGTTGAGGGCTATAGCCGTCTAATGGGCGAAGATGAGCTCGCCACCGTGGAGACCCTGACCTCGTACAAAGAAATCATGAGAAAGCTAATTAAGCAGTATAGGGGTCGAGTAGTGGATTCTACTGGTGATAACCTTTTGGCCGAGTTTACCAGTGTGGTGGATGCGGTGCAATGTGCAGTAGAGGTTCAGCAGATCCTAAGCTCGAAAAATGAAGCCCTTCCAGAAAACCGCAGAATGTACTTCCGAATTGGCATCAACTCAGGGGATGTCATTGAAGAGGGCGACCTGATCTATGGGGATGGGGTTAACGTTGCTGCTCGTGTGGAGAGTTTAGCGGAGGGAGGGGGCATATCTATCTCCGGGACTGCTTATGATCAACTGGGGAAGAAGCTCCCTCTTGGTTATGAGTACCTTGGTGAGCAGAACGTCAAGAACATTGAAAAGCCAGTTCGTGTCTACCGTGTTCTCCCGCAGGCTGAAGCGGCAGGGAAAGTGATCGGCGAAAAAAGGCCAATATCTCGACATTGGCGTTGGGCAGCGGTCGCACTGATTGTAGTGGCTGCGGCCTTGGCTATCTGGAACTTCTATCTTCGTCCTCCGTTTGAGCCCGCTTCTGTAGAGAGAATGGCCTACTCCCTACCGGACAAGCCCTCTATTGCCGTGTTGCCATTTGACAACATGAGCGGAGACCCTGCACAGGATTACCTGGCTGACGGAATCAGCGAAAATGTAATTGACGCCCTTTCCAGGATCTCTAGACTGCTTGTGATTGCCCGAAACTCGACATTTACTTACAAGGGTAAGCCAGTCAAAGTCCAGCAGGTGAGTGAGGAGCTTGGAGTCAGGTACGTGCTAGAGGGCAGTGTCCAGAGATCAGGCAGTCGTTTGCGGGTTACCGCTCAGCTTATCGACGCGATTAAGGGGAATCACTTATGGTCCGAAAAATATGATCGGAAACTGGACGATATATTTGCGGTTCAAGACGAGGTCACAAAAGAAATCATCACGGCCCTTAATGTAGAGCTAACAGAAGGGGAGGGGGCCCGATTAGCTGCAAAAGGCACAGATAACCTTGAGGCCTATCTGAAGTTCATGCAAGCGCGTGAACACGTGTATCGGCACAATATTGAGAGCAATGCTTCAGCCCAGCAGTTGGCACAAGAGGCCCTTACCCTAGACCCCAATTATGCTACGGCTAGCCGGATACTGGGTATAACTCACATGCATGATATATTACTTGGTAGGAGTAAATCCCCTAAACAGTCTCTTGGTAAGGCCATAAAGTTGGTGAAAAAGGCAGTAGAGTTGGATGATCAAAATGGTCATCATCATGCCGCTTTGGGGTTTTTGCTTGTCATGATAAGGCAGTATGACAAGGCCGTTGCAGAAGCTGAACGGGGTGTCGCCCTTGACCCTAATGTTGCTAATATCTATGGATGGTTGGGCATCATTTATAGGTATGTGGGCAGGTGGGAGGACGCCATTACCGCATACGAAAAAGCGATACGCCTTAATCCTATACCTCCAACCTTTTACTTGCATGGATTAGGTTTGGCCTACGCTTGGACGGGACGATATGAAGAGGCAATAACAGTATTGAAAAAAGCTATCCAGAACGAGCCGGATTCACCATATGGTCGAATGTTTGCGGCTGCAGCCTATAGCTTGGCTGGACGGGATGAGGAGGCGCGGACTGAAGCAGCTGAACTGCTTAGGCTAAATCCCAAGTTTTCTCTCAAGAAATGGGGAAAGCGTCTGAAATATAAGAATCAAGATGATCAGGAGAGGCTAATTAGTGCCTTGAGTAAAGCGGGGCTCAAGTGAGAAGAGAGAAGACACTATATATTGTGGTATCTGATGAGCCTCATGAATTGAATGATACTTGCCAAAAGGTTGAATCTGACTGAATCAGGATTCGTTGCAGGTTACATGTGGTAGTCGTAAGTTTTTGTGCTTTCCAAAACTCAACAAGTATAGCAGTAATCCACTATCCCAAGCCATTTCAACCACATACAACATATAGACATCCTTTCCCAAAACTGCTATTTTATGAGCGCTATTCATTTCGTTGGTTAGTCACCTGACAACATAACCCCATCCTTCTGGAGGAGCGATGGAAAGACATTTCCAGAAGGTAGAGGTTGAAGGAAGCCTCCAAGGGATTTTTATACCCTTTTGGGGGCTTTTTTGTTTGGGGAGGTGATCCGATGACCACAGGGGATGTGAAGCGTAAGCTAACCGCAATCTTCAGTGCCGACGTCGAAGGCTATAGTCGTTTGATGGGCGAAGATGAACTGGCCACCATAGAGACCCTGACTTCGCACAAAGAAATCATGAGAAAACTAATCAAGCAGTACAGAGGGCGAGTGGTGGATTCTACGGGTGATAACCTGTTGGCCGAGTTTACCAGCGTGGTGGATGCGGTGCAATGTGCAGTAGAGGTTCAGCAGGTCCTAAGTGCAAAAAATGAAACGCTCCCCGAAAACCGCAGGATGCAATTTCGAATTGGCATCAACCTGGGGGATGTCATTGAAGAAGGTAAGCTAATCTATGGCGATGGGGTTAACGTTGCTGCCCGGGTGGAGAGCTTAGCGGAGGGAGGGGGCATATCTATCTCCGGGACCGCTTATGATCAACTTGGGAAGAAGCTCCCTCTTGGTTATGAGTATCTTGGAGAGCAGACCGTCAAGAACATTGAAAAGCCAGTCCGTGTCTATCGTATTCTCACCGAGGCTGAAGCGGCTGGTAAAGTGATCGGAGAAATAAGGCCAAAGACGAAACAATTGCGTGGGGCGGCCATTGGTGGCGTGGTGGTGCTTATTCTAGTGGCTGGCGCACTGGCGATATGGAACTTTTATCTACGGCCTCCATTTGAGCCCGCCTCTGAGGAGCGAATGGCTTTTGATTTGCCCGATAAACCGTCTATAGCCGTGCTTCCGCTTGTGAACATGAGCGAAGATCCAAAGCAGGAATATTTCAGCGATGGTTTAACCGAGGAAATCATCACGGCCCTTTCCAAGGTGCCAAAGCTTTTTGTAATTGCCCGTAACTCCACGTTTAGCTACAAAGGCAAATCAGTAAAGGTTAACCAGATCGCTGAGGAACTGGGTGTGCGTTACGTGCTTGAAGGAAGTGTTCGCAAAGCGGAAGACCAGGTGAGAATAACGGCTAAACTGATCGATGCTCTAACTGGTCGCCATTTGTTTGCAGAAAGATACGAAAGAGATTTAAAAGATATATTTGCCCTTCAAGATGAGATCACGATGAAGATCATCACCGAGCTTCGGGTGAAGCTAACGGCTGGTGAGCAAGCTCGTGTGAGTGCCAAAAGGACAGAAAATCTTGAGGCCTACCTAAAGCACCTCCAAGCGTTTGAACATTTCTTAGCTACCACCAAAGAGGGTAATGCTCTGGCACGACGCTTGTTAGAAGAAGCCATCGCTTTAGATCCGGAATTTCCGGCAGCTTACAATTTGCTTGGTGCTACTTACTATTTGGATGTCTTACTCGGCTCAAGCAAGTCCCCGAAGGAGTCCCTTGCTAAGGCTATGAAGCTAATACAGAAAGCCATCGCCCTAGATGAATCCTATCCCGGGGCCCACACCCAGTTGGGATGGCTCTATATAATGGCAAGGAAGCATGACAAAGCCATTGCCGAGTGTGAGCGTGCTGTTGCCCTCGAGCCCAATGGAGCAACTGGTTACAATTTTTTGAGTGTAGCCCTCAGGTATGCGGGGAGGCACGAGGAAGCCCTACCAGCGGCTGAGAAGGCGTTACGCCTTAACCCTATCCCTACAGCACTTCACTTAAGGACCTTAGGACTAGCCTATCGCTTTAATGGAAGGTATGACGCCGCGATAGCCGCTTTCAAGAGAGCGCTCAAGCTCAGGCCAAATGATTTCTTGACCTACCTCTCTCTGGCCATCGCATATAGTCTGGCAGGCCGGGAGCACGAAGCCCGCGACGCAGTCGCAGGGTTACTTCGACTAAATCCTAAATACTCTATCGAGCACTATGCAAAGACTATCATATACAAGAACAAAGCCGATAACGAGTCGTCTATTGCCGCCCTTCGAAAGGCGGGGCTCCCTGAGTCCCCGCCACTCCCTCTTCCTGACAAACCCTCCATTGCCGTGCTGCCCTTTGTCAACATGAGTGGTGACCCTGAGCAGGAGTATTTCAGTGATGGGCTTTCAGAGGAGATTATTACTGCTCTCTCTAAGACTCCACAGCTGTTTGTGATCGCTCGGACTTCATCGTTTAAATACAAAGGCAAGGAGGTAGATGTACGCACGGTAGGTAGAGAACTTGGCGTTCGCTATGTCTTAGAGGGAAGCGTCCGAAGGTCTAAAGACCAGTTACGAATCACAGCTCAATTAGTAGATGCGAAAACTGGAAATCATGTGTGGGCCGAACGTTACGATCGAGATTTGAAAGATATATTTGCCCTCCAAGATGAGATCACTATGAGGATTGTTACCGCGATGCAAGTGAACTTGACCGCAGGGGAAAGAGCCCGTTTGTTGGCGAAAGGCACAAAGAACCTAGAGGTATATATCAAGTATTTGCAAGCGAGAGAGCATACTCCCCGCAGGACTAAGGAGGACAATGCTATTGCCCGTCAGATTGCAAAGGAAGCCATTGCACTGGATCCGGAGTATGCTCCCCTCTATGGTGTATTGGCTATCACCCATATGATGGACATATGGCTCAAAACAAGTAAATCACCAAGGAGGTCACTAGCCGAGGCAATTAGACTCACGCAAAAAAGCATCTCTCTGGATGATTCTTTTTACCATTCCCACGCTCTGTTGGGCTGGCTATACACGATGGCAAGAAAGCACGAAAAGGGCATTACAGAAGCGGAGAAAGCTGTCGCTCTCGCTCCGAATGCCGCTGATGCGCATTTTTATTTAGGTATGGTACTTCGTTATGGGGGAAGGCACGAGGAAGCCGTTCAGGCTTCTGAGAAGGCCGTAAGGTTGAATCCTTTCCCCGCAGCAGTGAGTTTTACAAACTTGGGAATGGCTTATTTCTTTACAGGACGTTATGAGGAGGCTATTGAGGCGTGCAAAAAAGCTGTTAGGGAATCA
>JASFIT010000115.1:0-10972 GCA_050122535.1 Desulfobacteraceae bacterium
GAAAATGGATATCGAGCAGCATGCCTATGGAGATGAAAAAGAAGCTGGTGAAGAGGTCTCGAAAGGGTATGATGTTGCTGAGGGCCTGGTGGCTATACTCGGATTCGGAAATAATGAGGCCTGCCAGAAAGGCACCAAGGGCGAGGGAGAGTTTCATGCTGTGGGTAAGCCAGGCAACGGCAAGGCATATAACGACAATACTCAAAAGAAAAAGTTCTCTGCTACGTGTGCGAGCAATGTAATAAAGGATCTTTGGAACAACATACTCGGCACTTAAGATAACCAGAACAATGATGCCGATCCCTTTCGCCAAGAGGAGGGGAAGAGACGTGCCGAAATCGCCTGCTTTTCCAGCCAAAAGAGGCGTAAGCAGGATCATCGGCACAATGATAATATCCTGATATATGAGAATGCCGAGGGTTGTCTGTCCGTGAGGGCTTTCAATTTCAGCCCGTTCCTGCAACAGTTTCAGGACGATGGCCGTGCTGCTCAGGGCGACAAGAAAGCCAGCAAAAACCGATTCACCTAGCCCATAACCGAAATGTCTGGAGAAAAGGAAGGCTGCTGCAAGGGTCAACAAAACTTGAAGAGACCCGCCCATTAATACGGCCCTTTTGATGCGAATGAAGTCTCTCAGAGAGAACTCGATGCCAATGGTGAAAAGAAGCATCACCACACCGATTTCAGCCATTACTACCACTTCTTTATCCGCGGTTATCAAGCCCAATCCGTGTGGGCCCGCCAGCAACCCGGTTAAGAGAAAACCGACGATGGCGGGTACCTTCAGCCTATGGCAAATGAAGAGAACCCCCATAGACAGGGCAAATATGATGAGTATGTCCTTTAGCAGAAGCAATTCCATAATTAGACCCTATGTCAGTTTTATGCAAAGATCTTAGAATTAACCGTGAAATCTGCGTGTTCCGTGAAACGGAACCCGTGTCCAAAAATTCTTCTGATGTTCTGTTATTTCTTTCTTATCTTGCAGCCGATTCCTTTCAGATTGGGTGTGCCGAACTCCTTGCCCAGTTTCTCCATCGAGGTGAGGATGTTGAAATTGGATTTCTTCCAGTCATACTGAGATTCAGCCGTCCCTTCCGGGAACCACCAACCATAGGCCGCGTTAATGACCTTTGGATGGAGCTTTTCAGTGAGGTGAGCCACCTGGGTTATCTTGCCTGTCTTTGTTTCAATGACCACCTCATCCCCCTCTTGGATACCATACGCTGCAGCCGTCTCCGGATGCATCTCAGTCTTTGGATGTGGCCTTTGTTTTCTTAATCGCTCCAACCATCTGTAGGATGAGTGGAGGTAATAGCGGCTCTTGGAGCTGGTGAGGACGAGAGGGTAATCAGGATCACTCTCCTCTAAAGGGCCAACAAATCGAGGCAGGGAAGAGAGTCTAAACTTTTCTGCCCGAGACAAGACCAACTCCACCTTTCCGCTCGACGTTTTAAACCCAGATGGGACATACTTCTTGAACCGATGTTCACCCTCCAGGTATCCTTTAACTGCAAACTCATTGTAACTGAGGCCACTCGGTTTCACAACCTCCTCTAGAAGCGCCTCATAATCCTCGTACCAGTACTCACTGGAAGTCAGGGCTTTGCCCAATTCATTCAGTATCTTTATGTCAGGCCAGCATTCTTCAGGGGGATCCACCACCTTGGGCCGGGACAGAATAAAACCGTGACCCATGCCCCAATGGCCAATGTCGTTAAATTCAAATTGGGTGGCAACCGGGAGCACAATGTCCGCAAAGGAGGCTGTGGGGGTCATAAATAGCTCAGAGACCACCAAATAGTCCAGGTTCATCAAGGTCTCATATGTCTTTAGGCTATCCGCATAGGCAAGCATGGGGTTGGTCCCGTGCATGTAGGCCCCTTTCACAGGATAAGGGTAGCCTTCCAGTACAGCCCTTCTGAAGAAAGCGGGGGGGACATTCATCAGTCTGGGAATGGTCTGATGATAGGCATGAATCATATCCTTTCTTTTGGAAGGAATGAGATCTGACCTCACGAATTGTCCAAAATTGCAGGTTTTGGCCTCATTGGCCTGAATGTTACCGCCCGGCACATCCAGGTTTCCACATATGGCCATCAGACAAACAAGTGCCCTCACCGTATCAAAGGTGTGCACGTTCTGTTCGATGGGATTCCCCCACTGAATTGCCGCTGGAGAGGACTGGGCATAGAATCTTGCGGCCTCTCGAATGAGATGTGCCGGCACCCAGGTCATCTCTGAAATCTTCTCAGGTGTATATTCCCGTACATGACGGGTCAGTTCGTCAAAGCCGTACGTCCAATTCTCTACGAACTCACGATCATAGAGCCCTTCCTCTACAACCACATTGAGGAAAGCGAGTGCCAGGGCATGATCCGTAGCCGGTCTTATCTGTAACCAAAACTTGGCCTTATCCGCTAACTCTGTCTTCCTGGGATCTATACCAATCAGCTCAGTCCCATTCTTGATTTGCTTCAAAAGAAGGCTGCAGATGGCACCCTCCTCGTTGGTGCTCGTGATATTGCTTCCCCAGAGTATGACCAGCTTGCTGGGGTGATGGAAATCCGCCACTGGATAAAACCCGCAGCTGTGGATCCCGGTTATTTCACGCGGCATATGACAGACGTCCTGGATCCCGACCACATTGGGAGAACCGAAGATATTGGCCAGACGGACCATTACAAAGAGTTCCAAACCTTTAGGCATGCCTTGGCAAAAGGCAACGCCTTTGGCGCCATACTTTTCTTTTATTCTGTTCAGATTTTCACTGATCTCCTCAATGGCATTGGGCCAAGAAATCCTTTCCCATTTTCCTCCTCCCCGTTCCCCGACCCGCTTCAATGGGTGTTTGAGGCGATCAGGATGTGTGAGTCGGTCTGGGGAGGCCAGGCCTTTTGGACAGACATAGCCCTTGTTTAGAAAACCGTCCGGGTCCCCTTTAACCTTTACGATTTCGTTATCCTTGACCCCAACCAGAAGGGCGCACCCTCCATGGTCCATTCTTGCGCAATGTGTTTTCATCCAGCGAACGTCATCTTCCATTTGAAAGAATTCCTTTCTTTTATGTAGTTTCATAACCAATCACGCAGGGCAGGATGGAGTAGTCAAACCCTGCTAGCAAAATAAATCTCAGAACATTTTCTCTCGCCCGCTCCCCTTCGCTATCGCTCAGGGTCGCTCGAGACCGCAGAGCGCACGGAGAGGAATTCTTGACACGGGTTTCGCTTTGCGAAACACACGGATTCCACGGAAGTTTGCGAAGAGATCTTGATCGGAACGCTGGAATAAATGGGAATCCTAAAGCGACAAAAGTAAGCCAGCTTATTTTTGTGCTTTAGGGGTTCCCATTAGTCCCAATGCTTAGCATTGGCAACCCCGCTCAGCGGGGATTTCCAGCGATTTCAGTTTCTCATCATTAGTATCCCTGAAATCCTGTCTATCCTGTCTAATTAAATTATCTGCGGCTCTGAGAACTCTGTGAGAGATCTGCGAAGCGAGGCTACCCACGCACATCAAGCTCTTTCTGTTCTAACACCCGTATCTCATCCCTGAAACGCGCAGCCTCTTCAAACTCCAGCTGCTTGGCCGCCCTCTTCATCTTCTTTTCAAGGTCTCTGACCATCTCCCGGATAACCTCGGGTGTGAGATATGCTGCCTCCTCCTCTGATATCGCCGGTACTGTCACGTAATCGGCCTCATAAACAGACCCAAGGACATCATCAATGTTCTTTTGGATGGATGTGGGCGTAATATTATTAACCCTGTTATATTCCAATTGCATCTCACGACGGCGGTTGCTCTCCTCGATGGCCCTGCGCATGGATCCGGTCATGTCATCTGCATAGAGAAGAACCGTGCCATTAATATTTCTGGCAGCCCTGCCACAGGTCTGAATAAGGGATCTTTCTGAGCGCAAAAATCCCTCCTTATCCGCATCAAGGATAGCGACCAGGGATACCTCAGGCAGATCGAGACCCTCTCTCAAAAGATTGATGCCCACAAGCACATCAAAGACCCCCAGCCTAAGATCCCTGATAATGGCCATCCTCTCAATCGTCTTTATATCAGAATGCAGATATTGCACCTTCAGACCCAATTCGCTGTAATGATCAGCGAGATCTTCAGCCATCCTTTTGGTGAGGGTTGTGACAAGGATGCGCTCGTTTTCTGCAATCCTATCCCTGATCAGGCCAAG
Source organism: Desulfobacteraceae bacterium (assembly GCA_050122535.1). GTDB lineage: Bacteria > Desulfobacterota > DSM-4660 > Desulfatiglandales > HGW-15 > JASFEQ01. The sequence goes on from JASFIT010000115.1 coordinate 4,199, forward strand.
GAGATCATCCACTTGCGTGCTGGCAGGCCGCACAACGATCTCCGGATCCGTAAGGCCCGTGGGCCTGATGATTTGCTCTGTTAAAGACTCCGATTTTTCAAGTTCGTAAGGGCCTGGTGTGGCTGATACATAGAGGACCTGCCGGACTTTGCCTTCGAATTCCAAAAATTGAAGGGGCCTGTTGTCCAGGGCTGAAGGGAGGCGAAACCCGTATCTGACAAGGGTCTCTTTCCTGGATCGATCCCCATTGTACATGCCATTGAGTTGTGGCACCGTGATATGGCTTTCATCAAGAATGACCAGGAAGTCCTTTGGGAAGTAGTCGAGAAGGGTGGGCGGCGGCTCCCCGGGGGCTCTTCCGGTGAGGTGCCTGGAATAGTTTTCAATGCCGTGGCAATAGCCCATCTCAATCATCATCTCCAGATCGAAAAGGGTGCGCTCTTCTATCCGTTGGGCCTCAATCAGCTTGTTCTGTGACCGGAACGCTTCAATCCTCTTTTCAAGCTCCTTTTTGATGTTCTCTATGGCCCTTTCCCTGATCTCCACCGTTGTCACATAGTGGGTTGCAGGATAAATGGTGATGCGATTGAGTTCCCTCGTCACCCTCCCTGTCAAGGGATCAATCTCCTGGATCGCCTCTACCACATCTCCAAAAAAATGGATGCGCACAGCGCGGTCCTCCTCATGGACCGGATAGATATCCAGAACGTCGCCGCGGACACGGAACCTGCCCCGGTAGAAATCTATTTCTCCCCGCTCATAATGGATTTCCACCAATTTCTTTATGGCGTCTTCCCTTGGCAGGACGTCATCTTTTTCCGCATAAAGGAGCAGATTGTGATAGGCCTCAGGTGAACCAAGACCATAGATGCAGGATACGCTGGCCACAATGATCACATCATCCCTATCGAGAAGGGAACGGGTGGCGGAATGCCGCATCTTGTCTATATGGTCATTGATGTGGGCATCTTTTTGGATGTAGGTGTCGGTCTGTGGGATGTAGGCCTCCGGCTGGTAGTAATCATAATAACTGACAAAGTATTCCACGGCGTTGTGGGGGAAGAAATTTTTCAACTCTCCAAATAGCTGTGCAGCCAGGGTCTTGTTGGGGGCAATTATCAGAGTAGGTTTTTGGGTACGCGCTATGACATGGGCCATGGTAAAGGTCTTGCCAGACCCCGTGACACCGAGAAGAACCTGGTGTCGCAATCCTTCATTAACACCCTCAGAAAGGGACTGGATCGCATGGGGCTGATCCCCACAGGGTTCAAGATCTGTGACGAGTTCAAACATAAGAAGTGATAGAGGCTGTCGGAAAACGCCCATCTGCCATTCGACAAGCTCATGGCCCTGAGCAAAGTCGAAGGGCTGCGTTACCCTCATCCCTCGTCACTGCGGCGTACTTCTCTGTACGCCTCACTCCTCGGGACTTCGGAAGCCTTGCATCTGGACATTTTCCATCAGCCTCTCAGAATCAGGTTTTCCGACACTCTCTAATGAGGCTAAAGTTCAGGTTTGTGATTCTTCTTGGCCTATGTTCAACAAGGTACTTTAGGCACTTATCTATATATCATACCTCCACGAGGTGCCGTCGGGGCCATCCTCGAGCACAACTCCCATCTCCTGGAGGCGGTCTCTTATGGCATCCGCAATTGCCCAGTCCTTATTCGTCCTTGCCTTTGTCCTCTCCTCGATCATTTTCTCCACCTGATCAGCGTCGATCGAATCGGCATAACCGGACAGTTTTTTGAGAAAATCCTCTGGCTTCTCCTCTAACATGCCAAGAACAGCCGCAGTGGAGAAGAGATGCTGGCGATCATTCTCAAGCTGCTTCAAAATGCCCTCATCTGGTCTGTCGCCATACGAATCCATGCCCTTGTTCATGGCTTTCACCTTTTCAAACATGGCGGCCAAGGCAGCTGCCGTGTTCAGATCATCGTCCATGACCTGGACAAACTCTTGTAGGAAAGGATCCTCAGGTTTCCCTGCCAGAAATCCGGTGGGAGCCTCCTTCTCTCCTTGGTATTCCCCAAGGAGCATCTCCAGCCTCTGAAGGGTCCTGTAAATGCGAACCAGCCCGGTTTGAAGGGCGAGCACCGCCTTTTTTGAAAAATCAAGGGGACTCCTGTAATGCTTGGAAAGAAGAAAGAGGCGTAATACCTCTGGGTGATAGCTCTTCAGTGCATCTCGTATGGTCAGGAAGTTGCCCAGCGACTTGGACATCTTTTCAGATTCTACGGTGACAAATCCGTTGTGAATCCAATATCGAGCAAATGGAGCATCATTGGCGGCGACGGATTGAGCCCTCTCATTTTCATGGTGAGGGAATACGAGGTCTTCCCCACCTCCATGAATGTCAAAGGTGGAACCAAGGTAATGATTGCTCATGACAGAACATTCCATGTGCCAACCTGGCCGTCCAGGACCCCATGGGCTTGGCCACTGAGGCTCATCAGGTTTTGCCTCTTTCCAAAGGACAAAGTCCATAGGATGTCTCTTCCGCTCATCCACAGCAATCCTGCTACCGGCCCGCATATCTTCTAGTTTCCTTCCAGAGAGTTTGCCATAGTCCTTGAACTTTTCAACCGAGTAAAAGACGTCACCACTTTCCACATAGGCAAAACCTCTATCGATGAGTGCTTGTATCATCTCGATCATGTGATCAATGTGTTCAGTGGCCCGCGGTTCCACATCAGCATTAAGGACGCCCAATGCTCCCATGTCTTCATAAAACGCATCAATGAACTCCTGTGCCAGCTCTCCAGTCCCCCTTCCCAACTGGCGTGCGCGTTCAATAATCTTGTCGTCCACGTCGGTGAAATTACGCACATAGGTGACATGAAAGCCCCTGGTTCGGAGGTATCTGACCAGGACATCGAAAACAATGGCCGACCGGGCGTGACCAATATGGCAGAGATCATAGACCGTGACACCGCAAGCATAGATACCTACCTTGCCCTCCTGGAGAGGATGGAACTCCTCTTTTTTGCGGCTGGCCGTATTGTAGAATTTGATAGCCATATGTTATGTGCCTCTTATGAAATTTGGATTGTCTTCTGGAGGTGATTAGGAGGATGGGGCGTTTTCAATGAGGCTGACCACGGCATAGGCCTCCATCCCATCTTGACGGCCGCAAAAACCCATTCCCTCACTGGTGGTGGCCTTGATGTTTATTTGATCCACGTTTATGGCGAGTGCCTTTGACAGTCTTCGTTTCATGGCCACGAGGGAGGGTGCCAACTTGGGTGCTTCTGCAACGATCGTGGTGTCCACCTGGTTGACCCTGAAACCATCCTCTTTTACCCATTCCATCACCTTTTTCAACATGAGCAGGCTGTCCATGTCTTTGTAGGCAGGGTCACTATCCGGAAAGTGCTGACCCAGGTCCCCTTTGGCCAGCGCGCCGAGGATGGCATCAACAATAGCATGGGTCAACACATCCGCATCAGAATGTCCCAGCAGGCCCAATGGATGGGGAATTTTGACGCCTCCGAGGATCAGAGAACGTCCCTCCACAAGGCGGTGGGCATCATATCCAAAACCGACACGGAACACATTGACCTCTATAAATGCTGACGAATTGGCTGTTTAACTCCTAACTGTTTCTTCAATGACAAGTACTACAGTTTTTGCTTGCACAGCTTGTACATGCCGCCGTGCCAGCCGATGATGAATAATTGCCGCTGCTCTTAAAACTGCAAGCGGACATAAGCCGTTCAACGCATTCATCATTGCACTCAGGGCAGGATACGGACTCGTCACTTCTAAAGACAAGACATTCAAATTCTTCATTACATTTTGTGCACCTGTATTCATAAATGGGCATGCTGTTTATCCCCCTTTTACCCTTTTGCTTCCAAACCTTCAATGACCGCAGAGGCGAGTAGAGGAAACATAATCTCATGATGACCCACAAAGGAGTATCCCCTTCCACCCTCCTGCGTGGGTCTTTGAACCACATTGGTCATGGGTCGATAGTGTTGCATGAAATCCATATTGACGGTGGTAAACTTCTGGACCCTATGTCCCAGATTTCTCACCAGCGACAGGGCCTTCAAAAAGACTTCAGGCATAATCACTGCAGATCCCAGGTTTATAAAGACCCCACCCTCAAGTTCTGAAACGAGGCTGGCAAAGAGACGAAAGTCAAGATGAGAGGTCTTCCCTATGGCTGCACCGTCCACGCTGGGATGGAAATGGATGATATCGGTCCCTATGGCCACGTGTACTGTCAGGGGTATATCCATCTCAAAGGCTTTGGCCACGAGGCTGTGTTGGTTGTAGGGAAATCCTTGCCTGATGAGCATGTCACCAATGGCCCGTCCCAGCCCATCGCCCCGATTGGCTCCTTCAATGATCGCTTCATTGAGAAATTTTCCCGTCTCTTCGGCCATGCCAAACTGGCCGTCTCCGATTTGCGCAGCCACGTCTTCTGATGTGTGGCCCACCATGGCCAATTCAGCGTCATGGACGATGCCGGCCCCATTCATGGCCAGTCCGCCAATAATGCCACGATCCATCAGGTCCGATATAACAGGATTCAGTCCCACCTTTATGGGGTGGGCTCCCATGGCCAAAATGATCATGTTTCCGGATCGGGCGGCGCGGACGATATGGTCAACCACTTGCCTGAAATCATTCCCGGCCAGTATCTTGGGAAGAGCCTGGATCCAGCTTTTCAAGTTTCCACCTGTCGTCCATGGCTCCCCAAAATCATCAATTCCCACCTTGCTGGATCTTTCCTTGAGTGGATAAGATTTAACGCCGTCTAAAGGTATGGGTTTCGTTTTAGGCACGAAAGCAACTCCACTCCTGAGTATTGAAGTGCATTAATAAGTCTTTAATTGCCGTTCAAGACTTCCTATTTTGATACTGACACTCAATCTAATCCCAAGGTCATAATAAATGAGGCCTATTCCTCTGGTACGCCTTGTTGAAAAAGAAGATAGTCAACCAGCTCGCAGATAATATGACCCACCAGGATATGTGTCTCCTGAATTCTTGCCGTCGCCTTACTTTTGACAACCAGAGACAGGTCAACGAGGCTTGCAAGCTGACCTCCCTCACCCCCTGTGAGTCCAACGGTAAAGATCCCCAGGCTTTTGGCCGCCTTAACGGCTTCGATGATATTGGTGGAATTCCCGCTGGTGCTTATGCCCAGCAACACGTCTCCTTCCACGCCCAGAGCTTTAATCTGTTTTGAAAAGATCTCGTTAAAGGAGTAGTCATTCCCCACACTGGTCAAGATGGACGTATCCGTCGTCAGGGCAATGGCTGGTAGGGGAGGGCGCTCAAGTTCATAGCGATTGATGAATTCTGCGGCTATGTGCTGAGCGTCAGCTGCACTCCCACCATTCCCACAGAGCAGAAGTTTACGATCACTTGTTAAGGCGAGGGCAATTTTCTCTGCAAAAAAAGTGATTTTGGTCGTATTTTCTTTGATGAAATCTTCTTTGACCCCAATGCTTTCACGAAGCGCCTTTTGGATAATTTTTTCCACTTAAATCCCTCGCCTAAAGTTCGAGCAGACTTAGCATAGCAAAAATATAGCCTTTTCGGCCACTTGTCAACTCACCAGCAATGGTAAGCATCTGCTCTCCTTCACTGAAGTGCTGCGTGGCTCTCCACGGGGATGAATACCATCCTTTGTCATTCCCGCGCAGGCGGGAATCCAGATATCACTTCAAGCATTAGAGGCCTGGATGCCCGCTTTCGCGGGCATGACAGATTAGGGTTCAGGAATCGGCATTCAAGTTGGTGATGTTATCCTTCCATTTGTTGCAAATTTAGGGACCAGAAGCCCTGGCTTTTGGTCGGATAGTTTCAATAGTGAGAGGGATCCGGATTCAATCAGGCCCCTTTGAACTCTCCCTTTCGTTTTTGCGTGTACGCGGTGATGGCCTCGAAGAGGTCTTCTGAAGGCACAATCATACACGATCTGGCCGCATTATAGTCAAGGGATTGATCCAGGGAAACCTCTTCGTCGAAGAGCATGACTTCTTTGGCTCCCTGAACAGCAAGGGGTGGATTGCTGGCGATCTCCTCTGCCATCTCCATGGCTTTCGCGTCCAGGGTTTCCTTATCAGCGTAGACATCGTTGACCAGATTGACGGCTTGAGCCCGTGCCGCATCGAATTGGTTTCCGCGAAAGGCCATCTCCCGAGCGTGGCCAGGTCCCACAATTTTAGGAAGCCGCTGCAGGCCTCCCACATCTGTAATAAGGCCGAGCTTGGCCTCGGGAAGGGCGAATATGGTCTCCTGCGAGCAGAGTCGAAAATCGCAGCAGAGGACCAGTTCCAGGCCCGCCCCAAGACAATGCCCGTGAATAACGGCCAAGGTGGGCCTGGTAAGTCGCTCCAATCGTGTATGAATATCCTGGAGTTCTCTTACGAGCCTAAAAAAGTTCAACTTCTGTGAAGCACCGGGGGTGCCGCCAAGAGCAGCAGTGAGTTCACTCTCAGGACTTATATCTAGGCCCGAACAAAAGGATTTGCCCTCTCCCCGGAGAAGAATGACCCTCGCCTCTTCGTCTTCCCCTGCCAAACGGATCGCTTCGTCAAGGGCATTCCAAAGGGCCAAGCTCAGGGCGTTTCGTTTTTCAGGCCTGTTCAGGGTAATCAGCCCCACATAGCCCTCCTTATGATAAGTCACCAGGCTTTTCTGGCCAGTTTTTTCCTCACTCATATGAAACCACTCCTTTCTTTTATTAGCCACAGACCACACACATGAAAAGTGAAATCAAGAGATACTTCACCATTACCGTGAAATCGTATT
>JASFIT010000116.1:0-10913 GCA_050122535.1 Desulfobacteraceae bacterium
GGGGTTAAAATGACACAGAGAGGTGTAAGGAAAAAGCGTGTAGGTGTCGTGGTAAGTAACAGAATGGATAAGACAGCGGCAGTCTTGGTGAATCGATTAAAGAAGCACAGGACCTACAAGAAATATATCAGAAGTCAAACCAGGTATATGGTCCATGATCCGGAAAACAGATGTATGGTGGGTGATAGAGTGAGGATCATTGAAACGCGACCCATCAGCAAAAAGAAGAGATGGCAGGTCCTAGAGGTCCTTGAAAGCAGCGCGATCCGGGAATCAGGCGAGGCGGAGACCATTTCATTGGAGCAGCAGAAGTGATACAGGCCCAAACGAAACTTCACGTGGCAGATAATTCGGGCGCAAAATTGCTCTTGTGTATCAAAGTGCTGGGCGGTTCAAGGAGGAGATATGCCAGCGTTGGAGACGTGGTGGTCGTAACCGTGAAAGAGGCGATGCCAAATTCCAAGGTGAAGAAAGGCGATGTGATGAGGGCCGTGGTCGTTCGGACCGCGAAAGAGATTCCCAGAGCAGATGGTTCCTATATTAAATTCGATGATAACTCAGCCGTCCTTATTAACCAGCAGAATGAACCTATTGGGACCAGGATCTTCGGCCCAGTGGCGAGAGAACTGAGGGCAAAAAGATTTATGAAGATCATCTCACTAGCCCCTGAGGTACTCTAAAGGTGATTTGGCTTCTCGTTAACCAGCAGGAGTAACAGAAATGCTTAAAAAGCATCCCATGATCAAAAAGAACGACAAAGTCATTGTTCTTGTTGGAAAAGAAAAGGGTAAAATTGGATCGGTCCTCAAAGTGGATGCGGAGAAGGGTCGTGTGATTGTGGAAAAGCTCAACCTGGTGAAGAGACACACGAGAGCCGGGGGAAGGAGTGCCCAAGGGGGCATCATAGAAAAAGAGGCATCCATCCATATGTCTAATCTCATGCTGGTGTGCAATAAATGCGCGGAACCCACAAGGATGGGAAAACAGATCCTGGAGGACGGTTCCAGAGTACGAGCCTGCAAGAAGTGTGGGGAGCTATTGGATAGCTAATAGATCTATCCGTTTCGGAGGAGAGAGGGTTGTCCCGATTAAAAGAGAAATATGAGAAGGAAGTCATATCCGCCATGATGAAGGAGTTCGGTTACAAAAGCGTCATGGCAGTCCCTCGCGTTGAGAAAGTGGTATTGAATATGGGTCTGGGGGAGGCGATCTACAATATAAAGGTCCTTGATAAAGGCGTGGAAGAATTGACCCTCATTGCTGGCCAAAAAGCTGTAATCACAAAGGCAAAGAGATCCATTGCTGGATTTAAGCTTCGGCAGGGGATGCCTATTGGGAGTACGGTTACACTGCGACGGAGCAAGATGTATGATTTCCTGGATAAACTCTTTAATGTGGCCCTGCCACGCGTAAGGGATTTTAGGGGGCTGTCTGATAAAATCTTTGATGGACGTGCCAACTGCACCATAGGGATGAAGGAGCAGATCATTTTCCCTGAAATCGACTACGATAACATCGATAAGATAAACGGATTAAACGTCTCCATCATCACAACGGCGAAAACGGATGCTGAGGGTTTCTTTTTACTAAAATTCTTGGGCATGCCGTTTAGAAGCTAATCGGGAGGATACGGTGGCAAGAAAATCCCTTATTGTGAAAGCTCAGAGAAAACCGAAATTTTCCACGCGCCAATATAATAGGTGCCCCATTTGCGGAAGGCCAAGGGCCTTTTTAAGAAAGTTCGGCCTTTGCCGTATATGTTTTCGGACCATGGCTTTGAGGGGAGAAATGCCAGGAGTCATTAAGTCGAGCTGGTAAAAGGAATCTTAGTAGAGGACTCTCACAGAGGAGCAAAACGGATGGCAATGACCGATCCCATTGGCGATATGCTGACCAGGATAAGAAACGCACTGATCGCATCGTATGACACCGTGGATATTCCCAGGTCCAAACTGAAAATGAGTATTGCTAAGGTGTTGAAATCAGAAGGTTTCATAAAAAACTATAGGATAATGGATGAGGGAACCAGAGGAACCATAAGGGTCTTTCTAAAATATGACGAGAACGGAGTCCCCGTCATCGGCGGCCTCAAAAGGGTGAGCAAACCCAGTCGCAGGTTTTACACCAAGAGCGATAAGATCCCCAAGGTCTTGGGGGGGTTGGGCGTTAATATCCTTTCCACATCAAAGGGAGTCATGACGGATAGAGAGGCCAGAAAAGTGGGTATTGGTGGAGAAGTCCTCTGTGCTGTTTGGTAGTTTCGTATGCGGATTTCCTCGTAGAACAGATCCCACGAGGATTTTGCGACAGGAGGCGAGGGATGTCACGGGTAGGCCTAAAGCCCATATCGCTACCAAAAGAAGTTAAAATAGACTTGAAGGGCGATCTTTTGACCATCAAGGGACCGAAAGGTGAGCTCAGACGCAAGATCCATCCCAGGGTCAATATCCTTACCGAGAACGATCAGATTGTCGTCTCAATAAAGGATGGGAACAAAGGATCTAAGGCCCTTCATGGACTCTTTCGGGCCCTGATAGCCAACATGGTCACCGGGGTGACCCAGGGTTTTGAAAGGGCCCTGGAGATCGTTGGTGTTGGATACCGGGCGGAACTATCTGGAAAGAGGGCCACTTTTCACTTGGGATATGCCCGTCCCATAAGTCTGGACCTGCCAGAGGGTATCGATGCCAGGGTGGAAAAGACCAAAATAACGCTGAGCGGAATAGATAAGGAGCTTCTGGGAAGGACTGCCGCCAAGATCCGCAGCCTGAGAGAACCTGAGCCCTACAAAGGTAAGGGCATCAGGTATCAAGGTGAGACGGTACGAAGGAAGGCAGGGAAGACAGGGGCTACCACTTAGTTCGCGTTTTCACTATCCATAGGACTTGTAAACGCATGTGCACGGATTAAGGTTACGATCATGGGAGCCATGAACAAAAGAGAGGCGAGACTGAGGAGAAAGAAGAGGGTAAGAAAAAAGATTAGGGGGACACCGGAGGTTCCCAGGCTGTCCGTTTTTAAGAGTTCGAAGCATATTTACGCACAGGTTATTGACGACGTATCTTCGAAAACCCTCGTTGATGCCTCTTCTCTGTCAAGGGACCTGCGGCCGCAGTTTGAAGGCAAGGGAGGCAATAGGAAAGGTGCTGCGATTGTTGGGGAACAGATTGCAAAGAAAGCCCTAGAAAAAGGGATTAGTAAGGTTGTATTCGATAGAAGCGGCTTCTTATACCATGGCCGAATAAAGGCCCTTGCAGAAGCCGCCCGGGAGCACGGCCTGAAGTTTTGAGCCTATCCAATGTGGCTAAAACTGCATAGGTATCCTAAAAACAACGAAATTTGAGGGAGAGCTCTATTGTTTAAAGAAGAGGATGAAGCGCAGTTAATCGAGAAAGTTGTGCATATCAACCGTGTGGCTAAAGTGGTTAAGGGGGGCCGTCGCTTCAGTTTTAGTGCCATTGTCATCGTGGGTGATGGTAAAGGTATGGTAGGGAGCGGTCTTGGAAAGGCGAACGAGGTTCCAGAGGCCATAAGGAAAGGCATTGACAGGGCCAAGAAGGATATGGGGGTTGTTCCCATAGTGGATGGCACCATACCTCATGAGGTGATTGGTAAGTGGGGGGCAGGAAGCGTGCTACTAAAACCAGCACGGGCAGGAACAGGTGTCATCGCCGGCGGCGCCGTTAGAGCGGTCTTGGAAGCCGCAGGAATCCAGAACATCTTGACCAAGTGTTTGGGCTCCCACAACCCCCACAATCTGGTACGAGCCACAGTTACAGGGCTACAGTCGCTGAAGAGCCCAGAGGAGTTCGCTCGCCGCAGAGGTAAGACGGTCGAGGAGATGATGCAGTAGATTTTTCGAGGGATCAAGTAGAGTCGAGACCATGGCTGATATGATAAAAGTGACCCTGGTCAAGAGCGGAATAGGCAGGGATAAAAAAATACGGGAGACGTTGAGGGGGCTTGGTCTAACAAGGCTGAACAGGACAGTCACCCTTAAGAATACGCCGGCCATAAGGGGAATGATCAATAAGGTCTCTTTCATGGTTCGGATTGAGGTTTGAGTGAAGGGCAAACGCTTATGAAAGTCCACGATCTTTCCCCATTGGAAGGTGCGAGGAAAAAGAGAAAGAGGGTCGGGAGGGGTCCTGGCTCAGGCCATGGCAAAACGTCTTGTCGCGGACATAAAGGGCAGAAGTCTCGGTCGGGTGGAAGCCTACGTCCCGGTTTCGAAGGCGGGCAGATGCCCCTTCAGAGACGGCTTCCCAAGAGAGGGTTTACCAATATCTTCAAAAAGCATTATGCCCTGATCAATGTGAAAGACCTGGAGGGGTTTGCTCCTGATGCTGAACTGGACACGGAGGCCCTGAAGAAAGCGGGCCTGGTGAACAAGGTGAAAGACGGGGTCAAGCTCTTGGGAGACGGAGAGATTTCACACCCTGTCACCATCAAAGTGCACAAGGTGAGCAAAACTGCAAAAGAGAAGATCGAGACGGCTGGCGGCAAGGTGAAGATAATTTGAAAGATTCCCGTACCAAACAAGGGTGGAGATAGGCAGAAGTGCTTGGCGGCTTTCAAAATATCGGTAAGATTCCAGAACTAAAAAAGAGGATTATTTTTACCCTCTTTATGCTGGCCGTGTACCGCGTGGGATGCCACATCCCCACGCCGGGTATAGATGGTGCGGCGTTGTCCGCCTTTTTCAGCGCACGGCAAGGAACATTGTTCGGCCTTTTCGATATGTTCTCAGGCGGTGCCCTCAGCCAGATGTCTGTCATGGCCCTGGGGATTATGCCCTATATCAGCGCCTCCATTATCCTGCAGCTCTTGACGGTTGTCGTACCCCATTTGGAGAAACTGAAAAAGGAGGGTGAGCAGGGACGAAAAAAGATCACCCAATATACCCGGTATGGTACCGTTATACTGAGTGTCGTCCAGGGCTTTGGGATAGCCGTGGGGCTTGAAAGGATGTCCAGCCCTGGGGGCGCCATGGTTGTGCCTATTGGGGGTTGGGGTTTCCGCCTTCTCACCGTTGTCACCCTCACCGCCGGGACAGCCTTTCTGATGTGGCTGGGCGAACAGATCACCGAGAGGGGTATAGGGAATGGCATATCCCTTATCATATTTTCCGGCATAGTGGCGCGGTTCCCTTTGGCCGTGGCCAATACCTTTAGGCTCATGGGTACTGGGGAAATTACGCCCTTTTTTATGGCCCTGCTCCTCGCCTTGATGATAGCCGTCGTTGGTTTCATTGTTTTTGTGGAGAGGGGTCAGAGGAGGATTCCTGTTCAATATGCGAAGAGAGTTGTTGGGCGGAAGATGTATGGAGGACAGAGCACTCACCTGCCCCTAAAGGTGAACACCGCGGGAGTTATCCCCCCCATATTTGCTTCCTCCATCATCATGTTTCCAGCGACCATCGCAAACTTTTTGAACGTGAAAGAGCTCCCTTATCTGGAGACCGTGGTCAACTTCTTGAATCCAGGGCATATTGTTTATATCCTCATATATGTCGTGTTTATCATCTTTTTTTGCTACTTCTATACCGCAGTCACCTTTAATCCAGTGGATGTGGCAGACAACATGAAGAAATATGGGGGGTTTATTCCGGGTATAAGGCCGGGTAAGAATACGGCCGAGTATATTGATAGGGTCTTGACAAGAATAACTTTCACGGGTGCCATCTATGTTTCCGCCGTCTGTGTTCTACCCCATTTGTTGATCAGTAGACTCAATGTGCCCTTCTATTTTGGTGGGACAGCCCTGCTGATCGTGGTCGGTGTTGCCATGGATACCTCCAACCAGATTGAATCCCATATGCTGACACGGCACTATGAAGGATTTATGAAAAAGGGTCTGGGCAGGGCGAGGTAACTTGGGATAGGGGGTCTTTTAGGATTTGGTCCCTTGGAAAATGGATGATGTCTAAAGAAGAGGCTATACGGGTAGAAGGGACAGTTTTGGAGACACTACCCAACGCCATGTTTAGGGTGGAGCTGGAAGGTGGGCATCGGGTCCTGGCGCATATTTCTGGCAAGATGAGAATGCATTATATAAAAATAGCGCCCGGGGATAAGGTCTCATTGGAATTGTCTCCCTACGATCTAAGCAGGGGGAGAATTATATACCGGGGCAAGGGGAAACATTAATTTTTCTAAAAGTAGGATTGTTGAGCCATGAAAGTTAGAGCTTCTGTCAAAAGAATCTGCAACAAATGTAAGATCATAAAGCGCAAGGGGACTGTGCGCGTCATTTGTGAAAATCCTCGTCACAAGCAAAGACAGGGTTGAAAGGAGTTAAGGATTGGCTAGAATAGCGGGCGTTGATCTGCCAAGGGGTAAGAGAATTGAAATAGCCTTGACGTATATTTACGGCATAGGCCGAAGCGGTGCCCAGAATATACTCACCGAAGCGGGAGTGGACTGGGATACGCCATCAGACAAACTTAAAGAAGAGCAGATAACGGGGATTAGAAAGATCATCGATGAAAAGTTTAAAGTAGAAGGTGATCTAAGGCGTGAAATATCCATGAATATCAAGAGGTTGATGGATCTGGGGGCTTACCGTGGATTGAGGCACAGAAAGGGTTTGCCGGTCAGGGGCCAGAGAACGAGTACCAATGCGAGAACGAGAAAAGGCCCTCGTCGGTCTGTTATGGGCAAAAGGAAAAAATAGTCGTTTGAGGAAGGGGAATGGCAAAGACAACAAAAAAGGTAAGCAGGGCAAAAAGAGAAAAGAAAAATGTCCCGACGGGTATTATTCATATTCGTTCCACTTTTAATAATACGATAATCACTATTACTGATCATGATGGAAATGTGATCGCCTCCTCAAGCGCTGGCAGGCAGGGATTTAAAGGATCAAGGAAGAGCACGCCTTTTGCTGCTCAATTGGCGGCTCAGGATGCCCTCAGACAGGCTATGGAACAGGGAATGAGGACGGCAGAGGTGAGGGTCAAGGGTCCTGGCGTGGGTAGAGAGGCGGCACTAAGGGCCCTGCAGGTCGATGGCTTCTCCGTCAGTGTTATAAGGGATGTTACACCCATTCCGCACAACGGGTGTCGACCTCCCAAGAGACGAAGAATATAGACGATTGCGGATTTTGGATTGCGGATTGCGGAATTTTAGATAGAAATTGCAAACGAGAAAAGGCAAACCAACAAACAAATGACTAATGACCAATGACAAATGACAAACTGAGGGGGCACAGATTTGGCCAGAGATACGGGCTCATCATGTAGATTATGCCGGCGTGAGAACTTGAAGTTGTTTCTAAAGGGAGATCGCTGCTACGGGGATAAGTGCGCATTTGAAAGAAGACCATATCCCCCTGGCCAGCACGGTCAGAGACGGGGCGGGAAACTTTCGGATTACAAATTGCAGCTAAGAGAGAAACAGAAGGTGAAGAGGATCTACGGCGTACTGGAAAAGCAGTTCAGAAGATATTATTACCGTGCTGAAAAACAGAAGGGGATTACAGGTACGAACCTATTGATCCTACTCGAGTGCAGATTGGATAATGTGGTATACAGAATGGGTTTTGCTTCATCCAGAAAACAGGCGCGACAGCTCATCAGGCATAACCATATATTGGTCGTTGACAAAAAGGTCAACATTCCTTCGTATCAGGTAAAAGTGGGTGATGTGATCCAGATAAGAGAGGGGAGTCGCAAGGTGCCAGCCTTTTCAGAGGCCCTGGAGACGGTCGTCAGAAGGGGCATTCCGGAGTGGATGGAAGTGGATAAAGAGAATTTCAGAGGTACTTTAAAGGCTCTGCCCAATCGTGAAGAGCTTACCATGCCCATTCAGGAACAACTCATCGTGGAGTTGTATTCCAAATAGGCAAATGTGGCATAAACAAATTTCATAACTTTTGGCAATTTGGACGGTATAGGGGGATTTCCTTGACAGATTTAAAAGCAAGAAATTGGCGGGAACTTATTAAACCGAAAACCATCGTCATCGATGAGGATAGTCGCACAAATTCCTATGGCAAATTTGTGTGCGAGCCCCTTGAAAGGGGCTTTGGAATTACCATCGGCAACTCCTTGAGACGCATATTGCTCTCTTCGCTGCAAGGGGCGGCTGTCGTCTCTGTTTCCTTCGATAACGTGGTTCATGAATTCACCACGATCCCCGGCGTCATAGAAGATGTGACCGATATTATCCTAAATCTGAAAGAGATAAGATTGAAACTTATTGACGCGGAAAAGGCGGTGATTCATTTGTCCAAGAAAGGAGCGGGTGTCGCTACGGCGGGTGACGTGGAGAGCGACGGTTTAGTGACCATTTTGAATCCGGAACAACATATTGCTACCCTCAACAAAGAGGGCAAGCTCAATATGGAAATGGTGGTTAAAATGGGAAAGGGCTATGTGCCGGCAGAAAAAAACAAGGGGAAAAATCAGCCCATTGGTGTCATACCCATCGATGCCATTTTTTCACCCATTCAAAGGGTCAATTACGTGGTCACCAATGCAAGGGTGGGGCAGATCACCGACTATGACAGACTCACGTTGGAGGTGTGGACGGATGGTAGTATTCTCCCCGAGGATGCTGTGGCATATGGGGCGAAGATCCTTAAAGAACAGATGGCGCCCTTCATCAACTTTGAAGAAGAGGCCGAACCCCTGGAAGAGGAAATCGAAGTAAAGGAAGAAAGGCTCAATGAGAACCTTTTCAGACCCGTCTCAGAACTGGAGTTGTCTGTTCGTTCGGCCAATTGTCTAAAGAATGCCAATATCACGCTGATCGGTGAACTGGTCCAGAAGACAGAAGCTGAGATGTTGAAGACAAAGAATTTTGGCAGAAAATCCCTGAATGAGATAAAGGGGATACTTGAGGACATGGACCTTTCATTGGGAATGAAACTGGATAAGTTCCCTTCGCCCAAAAAAGCAGAAGAAAAGGGAGAAGAAGAGAAGGAAGAGGATTCGGATAAATGAGGCATCGAAAGGCTGGAAGGAAACTGGGGCGCGATTCAAGCCACCGCAAGGCCATGTTGAGAAACATGGTCACCTCCCTTTTTAAGTATGAACAGCTGGAGACAACGGACGCGAAAGCCAAGCAGTTGAGGCCTGTGGCGGAAAAAATGATCACGCTGGCCAAAAGAGGAGATCTGCATGCAAGGCGACAAGTCCTTGCCTATATAAGAGATAAGGCCATAAGCCACAGGCTCTTTGAAGATCTGAGGGACCGCTACCTGGATAGGCAGGGCGGATATGTGAGGATTATAAAGAAAGGGATTCGCAAGGGGGACGGCGCGCCCGTTTCTGTCATTCAGCTGCTACCTGAAGGGGAAGGCAAGAAAAAGAGCAAGAAGAAGGCAAGGGCGCCTAAATCGGCTGGTGCTGCCGAACCGAAAAAGAAGAAAGAGAGCAAACCAAAGGAGGAGGAGAAACAAGACCTGAAAAAAGGGGATAATAAGGAGAAAAAAGCAGGGGAGAAGGGCCAGAAAAAGGCAAAGAAAACGGCATCCAGTTAAATTTTGCATAGAACCTGTAAATATGACCCAAAGAGAAGTTTCAGGTTGTCCTATCTGATTTTATTTGATAATGTGACTCAAGATTTAGATAAACCCATCTAGATATGGTGAAATTAATGCCCCATTACGAGAGAGACCTCCTTGTCGGTTCGCCGGCAAGGAGGTTTTTTTTGCCAGGAGGTTTTGGTGAGGGAATTCAGTCATAAAGACTTGTTGGGCATGGGTCAACTAGCGGTGGAGGACATTGAGCTCATCCTGGATACGGCCGAGTCTTTGAAAGAGATTTCCGAGCGGGAGATCAAAAAGGTCCCCACGCTGAGGGGCAAGAGCGTGGTTCATTTCTTTTATGAACCAAGCACCAGAACGCGAACCTCTTTTGAAATGGCCGCAAAGAGGCTCAGTGCGGATACGGTGAGCCTTTCCGCCTCAGGGAGTAGCATGGTAAAGGGAGAAACCCTTATTGATACGGCCCGAAATCTTCAGGCTATGAATCCGGACCTGATCGTGCTGAGGCATTCTTCAGGAGGGGCCCCACACCTTCTGGCAAAGGAGGTGAAGGCTGGGATTATCAATGCGGGGGATGGCATCAATGAACATCCCACACAAGCGCTGCTTGACTTATACACCATAAGGGAGAGGAAGGGCAGGATCAAAGGACTGAAAGTGGCCATAATTGGGGATATAGCCCATAGCCGAGTGGCCCGATCAAACATCATAGGGCTTACCAAAATGGGCGCTCAAGTGACCATCTCAGGTCCGCCCACAATGATCCCTCTCCAAGCGGAGTCTATGAAGGTCAAAGTTGTTCATAACATAGCAGAGGCCATTCAAGAAAAAGATGTCATTATGATGCTCCGAATTCAACTGGAAAGGCAGAGCAAGATACTCTTTCCCAGTATTAGGGAATATGCCACGTTTTTTGGGCTCAACAGGGAGGTGATGAAGCGGGCAAAGAAGGATGTCATTGTCATGCACCCTGGCCCCATAAACAGGGGTGTGGAAATTGCCTCAGATGTGGCAGATGGTCCCTATTCCGTGATACTTGACCAGGTGGCCAATGGCGTGGCCGTGCGTATGGCCTTGCTTTATCTCTTAATCGGAGGAGCCAGGAGTGACAATCTGGATTAGAGGTGGGAAGATCGTTTATTCTGCCAGAGGCGTCATGCAGAAGCGGGATATTGTTGTGGAGCGAGGCAGGATAAGCAGGATTCTGAAAGCAGGAGCATTCAAAGAAAAGGGACCCAAATTAAAGACCATCGATGCATCGGGAAAAATCATTATTCCCGGCCTTATCGATATGCATGTGCATCTGAGAGAACCTGGTCATGAATATAAAGAAACGATCGCCACGGGTGGAAAGGCGGCTGTGGCTGGCGGTTTTGTTGGCCTTGCCTGCATGCCAAATACGGACCCGGTAAACGATTCCAGTT
>JASFIT010000117.1:0-10866 GCA_050122535.1 Desulfobacteraceae bacterium
AGCCCTCAGGTCAAGGTGGTCGCGGTGCTGGTGCGTTATGAGGATGATATGGGCCTTCGGCATTTTGGAATAATCGGCCAACCGGGTCCACGGATCCACATGGATGACTCTGCCCTCAAAGGAAAACATGAGCGTACCGTGTCCTATGAATGTGATCTCCAATTTGCCAGCCGATGTTTTGATGGTGTCTGTTTCAAATCCTCCAGCAACCGTGACAAAAGAAAAAGAGCCCAGGAATAAACCCACCAAAATAAGTGATTTGCCCATATTCAGCTCCTTTCAATCCAAATCCCGCAACCATGTTCTGAGTGCCTTGCAGGATTAATGTTGATTGATCCTGCCAAAGTTATATAACAACACAGCCCATTTTCCCTTCTAAATTACATCTCGGCAAGTTATAAATGGATCACCTTTCTAAGTAGCCGGCGCGCATAGAAAAAGGTAATCACAGCGGCACTCCAGGTCACAGAAAATATTCCCCACCATATGGCCATCAATCCGAAGTCAAGAATTTGGGTAAGGAAATAAAAGACAATGATGGGGGCGATAATCTGTCGATATAGCCCAATCCAGATTGCGTACATGGGCCTTTTAACGCCCTGAAGCGCTGCCACATTCACATACAGAATCACATAAGCGTAGAACACAAACGCAGCAATTCTTAGATAAGTTGCACCAATTTCCACGACTTTCTCATCGCTCGTAAAGAGTCCCATCAATTGCTCAGCAAGCAAAAAGACACCAATTGTACCGATACCCATGAGAATGCCGCCGTAGCGCAAAGCCAACGCCAGTGTTTCTCTGATACGGCCGAACAGTTTAGCCCCGTTATTCTGGGCAACAATGGTCAGCGTTGCCGTGTTGAGGCCGATTGTGGGAAACAGGACAATCTGCTCCACACGGGTGGCAATCCCATAAGCTGCCACAGCCTCTTTACCAAACTTACTAATAAAATAGGTGATCACAAAAATACCTACACCCACTGTGATCATGTTTAGGCTGGCTGGAAATCCCTGACGAGCGATTTCTTTGAAGTAGCCCGGTTTAGGAAGGATATCTCTCATGGATTTATTGGACATGAGACCGGTCTTGTAGACCTTTATGCCCATATAGACACCACCAGACAATTGGATCAGCACTGTAGCCAATGCGATACCGGCTATTTCTAGCGGCGGAATCCCCAATCCGCCGTAAATAAACCATGGATCTAAAATGATATTTAAGAGAAATCCTGCAATCAGGAAATTCCTGAATGATCGGGTATCGCCCAATGCAACAAGGATGGCATTGAGCATATGGACCAGCATGAAAAAAACAGTGCCAAGAAAGATGGTATTCATATAGATCAGGCATGTAGACAGGTAGTCATCGGAAGCGCCGAGTACAGAAAATAAATAGGGTGATGCGTAAAGACCAACCCAGGTCATGATGAAAGAGACAAGAACCCCAAAGGAGATCCCCTGAATTCCAAAAAGCCTTGCTTCATTTCGATTACCAGCTCCAAGGGCATTGCCTATTAGAGCCGTGGTTCCTGTGGAGAAACCGCTCGCCATGGCAATAATGACAAAAAAGACAGGGAAAGATAGAGATAGAGCGGCTAAGGTTTGTGTTGAGATGAGGCCGCCAAAAAAGGTATCCACCACGTTGAACATGGTGTGAAAGAAAAGCCCGATACTCACCGGGATGGCGATCTGCCGTATGAGTTTTGCAATGGGTTGGGTGGTCAACTGAATCTCGTTTTCCATGATAAACGCTTAAACCTCGCTTCTCCTCATATGGATCTCAAGCCGTTCCACCGACAGGGATAAGGCAAGGGCCAAAATGAAATATAGGGCCGTCACGGTGATCCAGACTTCAAAGGTGAGATAGGTGGCTGACATGAGCTCCATGCCCTGAAAGGTCAATTCCTGGATGGAGATGACCGAGACAATGGCAGAGTCCTTAATGGTGGAGATGAACTGCCCAGCTAATGGTGGAAGAATCCTCCGAGTTGCCTGGGGGAGGATAACGTGACGCATCTGTTGCCACCATGATAAACCTAAGGCATGAGAGGCCTCCCATTGTCCCCTTTCAATGGATTGGACCCCTGCCCTGACGATCTCAGCAATGTAGGCCCCTTCAAAAAGGGCAAGGGTAATCAGTGCTGACAAGAAGGCCGAGAAGAGGGGCGGTGACGCAAAGAGAAACGTAAACAGCGCCTGTATATTCTCAGATCGGGATTTGACGAATTCATCTACACCCACGCTTGTCATGATCTGATCGGTCAAGAAAAAGTAGAAGATAAAAATCAAGACAAGGGGTGGAAGATTGCGGATCAATTCCACATAGGTCCGCCCAATCAATCGGCTGAAAAGGCTTTTGCTCAGTCGGCAAAGTCCAATCACTGTCCCTATGAATGTTGCGAGAATGGTGCTCCAGACGCTTAATCGGATGGTTGTGAAGAGTCCTTGCATGAGGATGTTAGCCACCCATTTTTTGTTCTCTTCATCGAATCGGTAAAGGTATTGTGGTATGGATCCCCAATCCCAATTGTATTGAAGACCCACCTTGATCCTCTGCAAGACGTAGATCGCCGCTAACAATAGAAATAAGAATAGGGTGATGTCAAGGAACGTAATTCTTCTCTTTCCCTTTCTCAAAATCGGCCTCACATTCGAAAATTTATCGAAGCATGTCCTCCCAATCCTTTGTTTCAAACCAATAGTGCTTTCTCTCTTTCAGCCAACCCTCAGCCTCCACCACACGAATCCAGTTGTTTAGGTAATTGAGCGTGTCAAAATCCCCTTTCCTTAAAGCAAATGCTATGGGCTCGCTGGTGAAGTTGGTCTTTAGGGGCAGGAAAAGCTTTTCTGGATATTTCATAGCCTGAAATCTGGGCATTGGGGCAGATCCCACCACAGCGTGAACCCTACCGTTGAGAAGTTCCTGATATGCCTGCGACTCGTCGTCAAACATGCGCAGTTGCGCTTTTGGCATGAATTTCCTAACGGCGGTTACAGCTGTGGAGCCGAGTCTGGCAGCGAGCAACGCGTCAGAACGGTTAAAGTCATTTAGACTTCTAAAGCCTGCGGCGAGTTTTTTATGGGCCACTATAGACATGCCCGTATAATCATAGGGAATGCTGAAGTTGACCTTCAGATTCCGGTCCGGCCGAATTCCCATGCCGCCAATAATGACATCAAACTTGCCAGAGAGAAGCGCGGGAATGATGCCATCCCACTTGGTGGGGACGAACTCGGCCTTGACTCCCATATCATTGGCAAGTCTGATGGCCACATCGATCTCAAAACCAATCAACTTGCCTGTTTTGTCCCTCATGGCCCATGGCACAAAGGTGGACATGCCAACCCGCAAAGCACCACGTCTGAGAACCTGCTCCAAGGCGCTCTCTTTTACAAGCTGCTGCTGAATCTTCCCGGCAAATACCGGACCAGCCATGCCAAAAAGCAGGGAAACAATCAACATGCTTCCTACCCATAAGCGCTCAATTTTCATCATCTATTCCTTTCAATTTCTCTTAAATCCCTTCAGCGTGCTACAGTGAAGCTCCCCCAAGTTCGCCCAGCCGGGGGCATGGGGGTCTCTTTTCAAGACCGCAACCCAAAAGACGGCTCTCTTCCTTACCACCCCCATCTCCAATATTCAGGGCTCCGGGAACAGGCCCGCCCGCCTCGCCTGAGCGAGCAGGCTCGCGCTGGCGGGCAGGCACAGGGGAGATCCATCATTGACGCCACCTTGCGCTGTGGGGCTGCCGCCATAATGTTGTTACACTTTGGTGCCGTCCCACAACCACCGGGCAGATGGTTGTCGGCTTGAAAAGAGACCCCCACACCCCCAGCAAAGGATCCCATTCATCGCCGCTCGGAAGAGCGAAGCATTCTGGCATGTCTTCGTAAAGTATGGTTATAAATTCCCTGATGCCAATTCATAGAATCTGACTCAGGAAGCGTTTTGTCCGCTCCTCCTTGGGTTCTTCAAAGAAATGTTGGGCCGTTCCCTCTTCAACGATTCGACCCTCCTCCATAAAAATCACCCGGTCACTCACCTCGCGGGCAAAACCCATCTCGTGTGTGACCACGACCATCGTCATTCCCTCCTGAGCGAGGGATTTCATAACGTCCAAGACCTCATTGATCATTTCAGGGTCCAGAGCACTCGTTACCTCGTCAAAAAGTATCACCTTAGGCATCAGAGCAAGAGCCCTTGCAATGGCTACACGCTGTTGTTGTCCGCCGCTGAGTTGACTCGGATAACTGTCCGCCTTCTCTGAGATGCCCACCTTCCTGAGCAGGTCCATCGTGGTCTCCATGGCCTCCTTTCTGCTCTTTTTTCGCACAAGCCTCTGGGCTAAGGTCACATTCTCGAAAACGGTCATGTGGGGAAAAAGATTAAAAGACTGAAAGACCATCCCTACCTCTTTTCGTATCGCCATGCGGTTACTCTTGTTATCGTCTAGAGGTATGCCGTCAATGAGGATGGAACCACTATCGATTTCTTCAAGTCCGTTGAGACATCGAAGGAATGTGGATTTGCCAGAGCCGGATGGCCCTATCACAACAACCACCTCACTGCGACGGATTTTGCTGGAAAATTCCTGCAGCGCACGGACGCCATTGGGAAATATCTTGCTGATTTTGTTAACTATGATGATGTGGTCTCCCAAGGCCCTTTCTTGCATTGGATAAACTCCTTTTTCTCCCTACGCTGCGACACGAAGACGGTTTTCCATAGCGTTGACCACCACGGAAAGGCTCACGGTAATGAGAAGATAAATGGCGGCGATCGTGAACCAGAGTTCGAAAGTGAGATAGGTCTCTGCGATAATCGCCCGGCCTTGCATGGTTAGGTCATAGATGGCTATGGTGCTAACGAGGGCGGAATCTTTTACCAGGGATATGGCCTGATTGGTCAGCGGCGGTAGAATCCTCCGAATGGCTTGGGGCAGGATGATATGCCGGTAATTGTGGAAGGTGGAGAGGCCAAGGCTGTATGCCGCCTCCCATTGCCCCCTATGGATGGAGACGATTCCGGCTCGGAAGATCTCTGACGCATAAGCCCCTTCAAAAAGACTCAGTGCCAACACGGCTGAAGCAAAGCGACTTATGTCAAGAACGGGTGAGAGGACGAAGTAGATGAAAAAGAGCTGCACCAGGAGCGGAGTGTTCCGGATGCATTCCAGGTATCCCCGAGCCAAGCCCCTTGCCACGAAAGAGTTGGAGAGGCGAAAAAGCGCGGTCACCAATCCAAGGACAAAGGCGAGAAGCAAACTCACCGCAGTGATGTGAATCGTTACCATCAGCCCGTGAAGAAGGGGGCCAGCGACAAGGTCGCCATTCTCAAAAGAGAATATGTACTGAGGGACTCGGTACCACTGCCAGTTGTAACCAAGCCTTTCGGTGCCGCGGGCCATTAACCAGGTCAAGGCGGCGATGAGGAGTAGAAACTTGATCACATCCGGCAAGGGAGATCTTCTCAGGAAAGACCAGGCTTTCTCGCGCAACTTGGGATCAGGTGTTGTCATGTCCAGTAACTAAAGTATGAAGTCCGCTTATGTGTCCACTTTGAGCCGACTGAAACTCAAGTCAACCTGCTGTGCGTCCTCAAAGAATAACAATTCATAATGACGCAGATTGCGAGGCACCAATTTACAATCTCCTTATTGGCAAAATATGATTTGGAGATTGGTGTGTCAAGTATGGGTATGGTAACTCACATAAGGGTGAGCAAAGATTTACCGGTGGCTGGTATGGTTGTGTATTAATAAAAGGGCAGGAGAGCGGGATTCAGACGCTCCCGCCCCCCTCAAGAGTCGGACAGGGAGCGTCCATGCCTGGAAATCAGCTGAGCCACTATTCCCGTATCTTCAAAGTGATATAAAGGGTGCTTCCGCGCCGATTGATCAAGAGGAGAATGGTGTCCCCAGCCCCATAGGAACTGATCTTTTTATTGAATTCCTCAAGGGTTCTTACAGGCGCCTGGTCCACCTCAATAATGATGTCCCCCGGCGCTACGCCAGCTTCCGCTGCGGGTGAGTTTGCTTCAACCTGGGCCACCACAAGACCGCTCGTCTCCGATAGGCGAAAATTCCTTGCGAGCTCGGGAGTGATCTCTTTCAAGGTGAGGCCAAGATTGGGCTCGGCCTCAGCTACAGCAGGGGGTTCGCCTTCCTCTTTGAGTTCTCCCACCTCCGCCTGGAGCGCCTTCTTTTGTCCCTTTCGGATGACCTCAACGGTGACCCACTTGCCTACAGGCGTAGATGCCACCACATATGGGAGTTGGTTCATTTCAGCTATCTCTTTTCCGTCAAAGGAGACGATCACATCACCTCTTTTGATACCGGCCTTCTCTGCTGGGCCGCCGGATACCACATCTGCAACCAGCGCTCCATTTTCATCTTTAAGGTCGAGCTTGTCCTTTAGCTCTGGGGTAATCTTTTGGATCAGCACACCCAGCCAGCCCCTGACTACCTTGCCTTTCTTAAGTTGGGGGAGGAGGTCTTTGGCCATATTGATGGGAATCGCAAACCCGATACCAACGCTTCCTCCGGTTTGTGTGAAGATGGCCGAATTGATCCCGACCACTTCTCCCATCGTGTTCAGAAGAGGGCCCCCACTGTTCCCAGGGTTGATAGAGGCATCAGTCTGGATAAAATTGTCATAGGAGCCTGTCCCGAGCTGCCTAAACTTGGCACTGACAATGCCAGCCGTTACGGTATGACCCAGGCCAAAAGGATTTCCGATGGCTATGACCCAATCACCCACGTCCAATTTTTCCGAGTCGCCGAGGGGCAGAGGTTCTAAAGGCGTGTCAGCCTTAATTCGGATAAGGGCCAGATCGGTCTTGGGATCGCGGCCAATGATTTCCGCCTTAAACTCTCTCTTGTCTGCCAGTTTCACCTTAATCTCATCCGTCTTCTCAACCACATGGTTGTTGGTCAGGATGAGGCCATCTTTATGTATGATGAAACCTGAACCAAGACTTCTCTGCCTGAAATCCTTGGGCAGTTGATCCCCAAAAAATCGATCAAAGAATTCTCTGAAAGGATCATTTGGGCCAAAGGGCATTGGAGCCCGCTCTCGACCCTTTACCACCTTTAAGGTGCTAATATTGACCACTGACGGACTCGCCTCTTTGGCCAATTCCGAGAAGGATCCAGGTGTGGTTGCCACTGTTGAAGTGGTTTGAGCCTCTGGCGTTGAAATGGGATTGAGGAGGGTGGACAGAGTATATCCCCCAATGAGGCAAAATAGTGTCCAGCCGATCAGGGCGGTCTTTGGCAAAGCGTTTCTCTTCATAATGTTCTCCTTTATTCCTAAAAGCTTCGCGTGAAACTAAAATTAATTTAAATTCAGCATGTTAGCCCTTCTACAAAACCTTTGCGTTGATCTGGAAGAGGGTTTGATATCATTCATTGAAAAAATAAGCAGATAATCCAAAGGATCAAGCCCGAGTACCGGATTTCTAGAGGGGATGTTAATGGAAGGATCCATTAACAGGTCAAGTGAAAGCAGGCGCCCACCCGCTTCTTGTGGGATATTTCATTGTAGTATCTCATGGCATCATGGTTTGGCGCTGCAATAAAAGTTATGCCTCTCTGACGAAGTATTTTTTCAAGCGTCTTCTCAGGTCTTACCTGGCCGCTGACGCCCGTACCGGCAATAATGCATTCTGGTCCAGATTCGATGAGTTCTCTTATGTCATCACTCGAGAGTCTGTGCCCACTCATTCGCCGCCAGGGCTCCATGATAAGTCCATCAGGGTAAATGAGAAGATCCGAGGTGTGTTTCTTTCCATCAATAATAATGACCCCAAATGAGCAGTCGTCGATCATTACAATAGTGTCCTTTTTTCCCTCTATTGGACCTGCTTCCTTGCCATGAGCGCTGCACCAAGAGCGCCAATAATCTGGGGTTCTGTGTGCAGGTGCATGGATGTTCCTAGCTTCTCCTCCAAAAGTGCCACCACGCCCCTGTTTTTCGCTACACCCCCGCTCATGGTTACAGCGCCATGCACGCCGACCGTCTTGATCATGCTCCACACCCTGTTGACAATGGCCCGGTGTAGCCCCCGGATGATTTCCTCTTTAGGGTGATTCTGAGCGACCAGTGAGACCACCTCGCTTTCGGCAAACACGGTGCAGACGCTACTGATGCGTAATTCCCCACTGGCCTCCAAAGAGAGCTTTCCCATGTCGTCCAAGGAGACCTGGAGCTTAGATGCCATCACCTCCAGGAAGCGGCCTGTACCAGCGGCACACTTGTCATTCATGGTGAAGTCCAGCACCTTGCCTCCCTCGCCAACCCGGATCACCTTGGAGTCCTGCCCACCGATATCGATAACCGTTTCGGTGTCAGGGAAGAGGTGACGGGCACCCAGACCGTGGCATGATATCTCCGTGACTTTTTTGTCTGCCGAAGGCACGGAGATCCTTCCATAACCCGTGGCTACAGCCCTTCTGATCTGATCCCGGCCAAGGCCTGCCTCCACCAAGGCCTTTTCCAAGGCCTCTTCTGCGGCGTCGGTGCTGTTGGCTCCGGTCTGAATGATGCTGTATCCGGCCAAGCCATCACGGGCATCAATGATCACTGCTTCAGTACTCAGGGAACCCACGTCTATGCCTACGAAGTAATCCACAATTTCTCTCTCATCGAAGCCTCGCCTTCCCGGCGCATATCCCGCCTTAGGCGGGAGCAAACCGGCGAGTTAGTGGAGTAAATATCTATTGCCTAAAGCGAACAGATGCCAGATACCTGATTCCGGATGCCAGATAAATTAAAATGAATTCCTTTAATCCGGTATCCGGCGGCCGGCATCCGGTATCACGTGTAAACTCTTAACACACCATATTAGTATCTCTAAAACCTGGCACATCTTAGGGCCCTCTTTTATGAAGAGATCAATTCTCCATGGCCTCAAAGAAGGCCTCCAGGCGGGTGTTGGCCTGTTCCTCGGAGTAGGCCCGGGAGTCTGTAATATCCCCTTCGATGACCACAGAAGGCACTCCTAGCCGTTCCATCAAAAGGCGCTTCAGATCGTATTGACCCACAGAATAGGGCTTGCAGCTTCTAGCCGAGTGAATGACCAGGCCATCTACATGGTACTCCTTCACAAGCCGCTCCATGAGCCTCAGCCGGTGGTTCAGGTTGTTGTTTAGAATGACCAGGCTGTATGCCTTAACCATAGACTCCAAAGGTCGGTTTTCGTCCATGTACGGGGTGGTCTCGGCCCAGGCATTGGTGTAGGTGGCGACAACGAAATTCATGCCGTGTTCGGCGAAGAGATTTGAATAGTCGCGGACCTTATACCAAATGGCAATGTTATCCCACATGAGGCGCTTCTGTTCATTCTTGATGGCGCCCACACCGCGTTCCACCCGCTCCTTTAATTCATTCAGAAGCATTTGGTAATAGTCCAGAGTCAAAGGCAGCCCCCGTAATGAAACAATGGGTGCCAGATGGATGAAGGCGTCGAAGATGGTCATTGGAGCAGGCCTTGCCTTCATGGTGGCGAGCACCTCGCCCCAGGCCAAGGAGGAGTCCCGTGCAAGGCGGATGATCTCTTGGAACTTCTGGTAGTTGAATGGCCGCCTGGAGACTTGCTCCAATACGGGGATCATCTCTTCGAATTGACGGATCATATATGAGATATCGTTCTCTGTTATTTCCTCGAAATTGTAAGGGGTATCAAACAGCACGAGTGGGATGTTCAGATACCGAGCCAGGGCCTTGAACCAATAGACGACCGTCTGGCAAATGTTGTTGGAGGCGAAGAGAAGGTCAGGTTTAGGAAGCTTGCCAGCAGGGGTCTTTCCTGAGAAGTAGTGGCCAAGGTCTGTGCGGGCAT
This sequence comes from Desulfobacteraceae bacterium, assembly GCA_050122535.1. Taxonomy (GTDB): domain Bacteria; phylum Desulfobacterota; class DSM-4660; order Desulfatiglandales; family HGW-15; genus JASFEQ01. Next base: position 9,844 of record JASFIT010000117.1, read on the forward strand.
AGGAGCAGAGATCCTGGTGAAAGCCCTGCTCTTCTGCCGCAGCGCATAGCTCAGTGGCCATCTTCTGCGCTCCACAGAGGGCGCCGTGGTTCTCCGGATAGATGGTGTAGAAGCCAAAGGGTCTGAGCAGCTCCACCGGTGCACCGCTCGTCACCCATGCGATGGGCTTGGCTCCTTTCGCAAAGCGAGAGAGATAGTAATGCCTGGTCATTATCTCTCTGAGGCGCTCGGCGGATTTGAGCGGCGGGCCAAAATGGGGGTTGGGCTCTTTGCGGCGACGCTTCTTACCCGCCTGGGCAAAGCGCATGAGGGCGGGTGCCCCCAGATCCTTCATGAATTGATATCTTAGGTTCTTGGCGAATGGCATGAGCGATTCCTAAAACACAGATCTATGTCCATTACTCATAATTTATATATCATAATACAGCGCATCAACTGATATGAAATTCATTCCCTCCTATCTGATCATTTCCACAAAGGCCTCCACACGCGTTTTCAGCTGGCCGCTCAGTCCCTGGTGAAGCTCAGTGTCGATGATGAGTGCGAGAAAACCCCTTTTTTTCAGTTCTTCCACCAACTGGGGTATGTCAAACAGCTCTGGTTCGCAAAACTTCACCATGTAAAAAATAACTCCCCTAGCGCCAGTATGATCCATTTTCTCAAGGAGATAGTCCAAGCGCTCACTCACAGGAGAGTCTTTTGTCGTGCAGGGAGGCATACTAAAATAGGCTTCAGCCAGCGCCTCAAAGGGATCCTCGGCCTGGCTCAGGGGCATCAAAAGACGTCTGCTGCAGCTGAGCAGGTCATCGTCAGCCACCCTAACCCCAAGATCGTCTAAAAGGGTGAGGATTTCTGGGGGGTTAGGCAACACGCCACTCAAGAGCACTGGAGGAGCATCCCCAGTCTGCCCCTTCGAATCGGCCAAAAAACCCTCCAGCAATGGAATGAGATCGTCGGGATGGAGATACTCCGTGTAGCGGATGGCCTGGTAAAACTGGGCGTTGGAAGCACGAAGCCCCCCAT
>JASFIT010000118.1:0-10836 GCA_050122535.1 Desulfobacteraceae bacterium
AAAGGGGGAGATCCCATCCCTGCTCTATCGTCCCATGAAATTCCTTGCGGAATTGCTAAATACACCCTCTACCTGGTTCGGTAAAGGCCATGAACTGCAGGTCTTTTTGAGAAAGACGTGAGCACTGAAAAAATATACCAAGCGGTTCTAAAGATAGCCGTCAAGTCCCATGCGGAGAGCCCCTTGAAAACGCACTTGGATATTGGGGCAGGATCCGGTCGTCTTATTCAATTGTTCCATGAAAACCTTGGGGTGGCGTCCTGCGCTTGCGATTACACAGACACCCTCATGGAAGTTCCAGGGCAAAAGGTTGATGTGGTCAATTTAAATCATGACAGGCTTCCGTATCCCGATGCTTCCTTTGACTTGGTCACGGCCACGGAAGTGATTGAACACCTGGAGAATTACCGAGAGATTCTGCGTGAAATACACCGAGTCCTGGATAATACAGGAATCTGCATTCTGAGCACGCCTAATATACTAAACATTAACTCTCGGATTCGTTATCTATCTTTTGGTTTCTCTGATCTGTTCGGTCCTTTACCTGTTGCCAACAGGAAGCTCCATTTGAGTGCAGGACACATTAGCCCGGTATCCTATTTTTACCTTACGCATGCCCTGTTGGAGGCCAACTTCTCGTCGGTTTCTTTGACCTTTGATAAATACCAACGGTCCGGCATGGCTAAGCTGTTGCTCCTTTATTTGCCAATTAAAGCCTTTGGACGAATGGCTTTCAAGAAGGAGATATCAAAATACCATGGAATCGATGAAAGGAATATGGAGCTGGTCAAGTCGATGAATTCAGTGGGGATGCTCCTGGGCCGAACCATTATTGTCACCGCAAAAAAAGACCACTCTTCAAGCAACAAGTAGACAAGTAAGATTCACCACCCGCTTCGCTAGAGGCACAGAGAACACAGAGAGAGTTTTAGCTGAGGATATTGCAGGATCGGGACAAGGCCCTTCACAAAGTGAGGGGTCTCGATGCAGCGCATCGCGACCAATGTGGAGGGTTCTGAGGGATAAAATAAGCCTGCCCCGCCATAGCTTCAGCGACGGCGGGTGGTGAGTTTCTTTATTTCGTGGTTTTGTCCTTTCGCTTGCCCCGCCGTAGCCTTGGCGAAGGCGGGTGTTTTCGTGATTAATAATATGGTGTGAAATAGTCGTTGTGCAGGTCTGTGGCTAAGAATTCTTAGAGCGTTCTCTGTGTACTCAGCGTCTCTGTGGTGAGCCTTATTTCGGTTTAGATCCTTTCCGCTCCAGTACTTCGTAGTAGGTGGATAAGGTGTCTTCAGTCGTTCTCTCCCAGGTTAATGTCTCTGCCAGTTGACGACCCTTCTCTTTCAACTCTTCTCTGTAACTCTCGTCCATCAACCGGAGCAGCGCATTCGCAATTTCTTGGGCGTCCTTCGGGTTTTCCAATATTAAGGCCTCTCCGTTTTTTATGAGCTCGGCAGTCCCCGCATACTTGGAGCAACTCATGATTGTAGCCACCCCGGATGCCATGGCTTCTAGAGGTGAAAGGGGGCATGGATCCGACAGGGTGGGTAAAATGTAGACATCAGACATGGCATAGAGGTCCTCCACGTCACGAACCAGACCCAAAAAAATGATATCATTGCCAAGCCCAAGCTTCTCTGCCAGTCTGGTGTACTCTCTTAACTTTCCCCCGCCTCCACCGGCAACGACAAACTTAATGTTGGACCGAGGTATAGCAGCAGCAGCCTTGAGCAAGGCATCCAGTCCTTTTCTTTTAAACTCTGTTCCCACAAAGAGAATGACTAGATCATCCTCAGCAATGCCAAACTGGGAGCGCAACTCTTTCTGGCGGTTATTATTACCGCCTTCTTTTGGCATATTACTGTCCACAGCCGTATAAGCCAATCTGAAAGAATCGTCGGGAAGTGGGTAATTGTCTTGGACATTTTTCTTTATGTTTTCAGATACAGCGATCAACAGCCTGCCTTGATCATAAGTGAACTGTTTTTTTTCAAGCCAGAGATAGGCGATCTTGCGCGGACTTAGGGCAACGGAGAGCCAAATCAGAATTCTTCGCCAGAGACTCTTCTGTCGGGTGATAAGTGAGCGAAAGCAGGAGGACTGTATGGTGAACACATCGAAGTGGGAAACACGTTCATAGGTATGTATAACATCAAAGGATGGATCCACAGACCTGCGTGTGAAATAAGAAAAGAGGAGTTGATTGAGGAAACTGGGTTTAATGAAGAATCTGGGAATCCTGTGAAAAGTGATCTTCTCTTTTCCGTCAAAAGACCAATCCTGGGCAAAGACATGGAGGTCATGATCTAAGGCAAGTCGCCGGGTCACTTCCAAGGCATATTTTTCAGCGCCCCCGGTGGAGACGAAATCGCGGATGAGGACAGCGATCTTCAGTTTCTTTTGAGGAGACTGGGCGGGGGAATCAAAAGTCGTTTTCATGGGCGTAATAAGATTTTCAATTTAGAATGGGTCAAGCATAAGGAAATAGGGATTGGGTGTCAACCATAACAATCACCAAAAATCCCCCTGTGTCCCCTCTCCGAGGCGTAAGCTCTCCGAGCCAGAGGCCTTTATGAAAGGGGGCAGGGAGATTGCTTCATCCCCTGGCACTCAAGCCGTTTGAGTGCCTGAGTCCTCGCAATGACAAACCGGACGATTTCCAGAGGTCTCGGGTTAGAGTTGTGGTCATTGATTTCAAGTACATCCAATGAAAATAACACTTCATAAATACATCTTCCAAGAGATCTGGCCCACGTTCTTAACGATCCTCACGGTTTTTGCCTTTATTGTGGTGGCCACCAGAATGCTGACCATATCAGAGTGGGTGATAAATCGAGGGGTGGACCCGGGACAGGTGTTCAAGCTGATCTTCTACTTACTTCCCGGTATCATCCTCTTTGCCCTGCCTGCTGCCGCCTTGATGGCCGTGTTTATTGCATTCATTCGCCTATCCAGTGACAATGAGATCCTAGCTCTAAAATCTGCAGGGATCAGTCTGTTTCAGATGCTTCCAACTGTGCTTTTTTTCTCTTTTGTGAGCTTTCTGATAGCCATGTTCTTGGCTGTTTTCGGGGCCCCTTGGGGTAATGGGTCCTTTAAGGACATCATTTTTCAGATGGCTCAGTCAAAGGCTGACTTAGCGATTAAAGAAAGGGTATTCTGTGAACCCTTTGACAACGTGACTTTTTTCATTAACAGCTTTTCCACCCACGAAGGGGTCATGAAAGACGTGTTTGTCGTGGACAGACGGGATCCAGAAACGACCAATACCATTGTGGCAAAAGAAGCCAGAGTTGCGTCTAACCCCGCATGGAGGACCATAACCATAGGCTTTCTGAATGGGACCATTTTCATGGTAGGGAAAGATTTCGAGTCAGTGAGAACCCTGAAGTTTGATACCTACAATCTCAACATAGGCCTGCAAGATATTATGAGTGCTGTCTCTTCTCGGAAAAAGAGCCCCAAGGAGATGTCTATTCAGGAACTCAGAGACACCCTAAGAAATGAGACCAAAGGAGCGGTCAACTACAATGTAAGCCTCATTAAACTGTTAGAGAAGTTCTCAATACCCTTGGCCGTCTTTCTGATGGGCATTATAGGCGTCCCTCTTGGGGCACAATTAAGATCTGGGGGCCGATCCGTCGGCATCGTCGTTGGCATTATAATCTTTCTCATATATTATATGTTCCTGGGTGGTGTGAGAAGTCTTTGTGAAACAGGCGCCGTCTCACCCTTAGTTGGCATATGGCTTCCCGACCTGTTCCTGCTCATATCATGTCTGTATCTGTGGCGCAGGGCCTCAAAAGATCGTTCCATTAACATCTTGGAAAGGGTGAAACTAAAGTGGGAGAGTAGAGAGGGTGAGCGTTACGGGATGGGGAAAGGTATTGGCTAGATAGAGATGAGAGTACTTTCAAAATACCTGGCGATGGAGTTTCTCAAACTCCTATGTCTTTGTCAGATCATTTTCCTATCCATATATCTCATTGTAGATTTCGTCCAGAAGATAGATAACTTTATCGCGGCACAAGCGTCACTGGGTATTATGCTGGCGTATTTCGTTTACAAAACGCCTCTCATATTCATACAGATGCTGCCCCCGTCTACTCTCATCTCTATCATCATCCTTTTTTCATTATTAAGAAAAAGGAACGAACTCACCGCCATGAAGGCCTGCGGCCTTAATATGTTCAAAGTTGTCCAGCCTATTGTTGTGACAGGCATAATGATAAGTATTTCCCTATTTCTTTTTTCTGAAATCGTGGTTCCCTACTCAAGTTCAAAATTTAATGAGATATGGGAGGTTGAGGTGGAGAAACGGGATCCGAACCAATTCTACGGCATGAATCAAATATGGTATAAGGGGGCTGGAACCATATACTGGATGCGACGTTTTGATTATCCGAATCGGACTATGGAGCGACCCACCTTGTATTTCTTTGACGACTCATTTCACCTCGTTGAAAGGATAGATGGACAAAGGGCAATCTGGGAGGAGGGCAAATGGAAGATCGAAGAAGGGATAATCCAAAGGGCGACTGATGAGGGGATTTACCGACCCACCAAATTTACAGACCTTTATCTTGTATTGGAAGCGACACCGGAGACCTTTGTAAAAAGGGAAAGGGATCCTGAAGAAATGAGTTACTGGCAATTGAAGCGGTATGCCAAAAGGGTAATCATGGAAGGCTATGACAATACCAGATACCTGGTGGATATGAACTTCAAGATAGCCTTCCCCTTCATTATTCTAATTATGGTACTCATGGGAACGCCCATTTCGCTAAAGGTGGAAAAAGGCGGCGTCGCTTTCGCCATATTCATCGGGATAGGTATATGTTTCCTCTATTTGGTCACGCTTGGGTTTACAAGGTCGCTGGGGCTTTCAGGGATCTTACCACCCACCCTGTCTGCCTGGCTGGGCAATCTCATTTTTTTGTTTCTCAGTATCTACCTGATGATGAAGGTTGCGAGATAGAGTGTATTTTGAAGTCAAAAACTTGGGTCTCTGGAACAGGTCAGAAATTCTTGGATTTGTCCTGGCCGATAGAATGCGTTTTGAGTGATCTAAAGTTAAAAGTGAACTAATGATCAAGCTATTACTTTAGGCACTTTAGTCATTTTAGCTCACTTTAGTCACTTTACACACTTTAGAACACTTTAGGCACTCTGATTGAGATCGCCCAACGAAGCCCTTCAAAGGGCAAATCAAGGCTGGCTCCTCTTGCCGAAGTTCTTTGCTGGTTCCCATGACGGCATCTCAACCTATAAGAATACTCAGAATCATCGCCCGTCTCAACATAGGTGGGCCTGCCATTCAGGCCATATCCCTCAGCGATCACCTCTCCAGAGAGGGTTACAAGACCGTCCTCGTAAGTGGAAAGGTGGCTCCCCATGAGGGTGATATGGCCTATTTAGCCGAGGAGAGAGGTGTACAGCCAGTTATCCTCCCGAAAATGGGTAGAGAAATCAATCCTATAGGAGACATGAATTCTCTAATGGACCTGAGGAGGATCATTAAGCAATTTCAACCCCACATAATTCATACACATACCGCCAAGGCAGGCACCCTAGGGCGTCTGGCGGGTATCAGTTTCAACCTAATCCGCAGATCAAATGTGAAGATGAGGATGGTTCACACCTTTCACGGCCACATATTCCACAGTTATTTTGGGTTTCTTAGGACGCGTCTTTTTATTCAGATAGAGAAGTTTCTTTCAAGATTCACAGACAGAATTATTGCGATCAGTCCCCTACAGCGGCATGATATCTGCTCGAGATATGGGATCGCCCCACCTGAGAAGGTGAGGATAATACCGCTAGGATTTGATCTATCAGGTTTTAAGGGTAGGGATGATCATAGGAAAGAGATCAGAGAAAGATATATGCTCCAAGAAAGCCAAAGCGTCTCGTTGGTGGGAATCATCGGAAGATTGACCGACGTGAAAAACCATCGCGTTTTGTTGGAAGCCGCCAAGTGCTTAAAGGCCATGGGAAAGGGCGAACATTTCAGGTTCCTGGTCGTCGGTGATGGAGAACTCAGGCAAGATCTGATCATGTATGCCAGGGAGCTTGGCGTTCAGAACGCCGTCATTTTTGCGGGTTGGCAGAAGGACATGCCTTCAATCTACGAAGCCTTGGATATCGTTGCCTTAACCTCACTGAATGAGGGAACACCGGTCAGCCTGATTGAGGCCATGGCCAATGCAAGGCCAGTGGTAGCCACGGATGTGGGGGGGGTCCGTGACTTGATGGGAGCTATTGACGAAGAGAGCAAAGATGGTTATACACTGGCTCAACACGGCATCCTTGTCCCTTCTGGAGAGGGAGAGGGGCTGGCTAGGGCCCTATCCTTTCTTCATGAGAACAAGAAAGTCTCTGACGAGATGGCGAAGCGTGGAAGGGACTTTGTGCTTAATCATTATTCCGTGGAAAGGCTGGTAAAAGACATTAAGTCGCTGTATAAGGAGGTTTTGTCTACTTGAACATCTCGGAAATTTTATTATGAAAGTCTTATCCATATATGACTACCTCTTCTTTGTTGCGGGCAGTTTTCTGCTTTCCCTGCTCTTGACACCGATTGTCAAGAGGTTGGCTGTGGCCACCGGACAAGTGGCCGTGCCCAAAGATACCCGGTGGCATAAAAAAGAAACCCCCCTCCTGGGAGGCGTAAGTATATTTTTCTCTTACATGATCGTCTGGGTATTCGGTGGCCGTTTCGTAGATTTCCCCACCTTTTCATTGCCTTTTCTCCCCATATTGCTATGTGCAACGGGAATTTTCTGCCTGGGCCTGGCAGATGACATATTCAACATGGATCCCCAACATAAACTGGCTGGTCAGATTATCATAACCTCCGTACTGGTATTCTTTGGTTTGAGGCTTGAGTGGACCGATTCAAACACAATTAACGTATTCCTGTCGATTATCTGGGTGGTGGGGATCACCAATGCCTTTAACCTACTAGACAATATGGACGGATTATCGGGTGGTATCGCCGGTATTGCATGCCTTTTCTTCTTCCTAATTCACTATTTGAACCCTCAAATGAGCCCCTTAGCCGGCCCTATCTTAATTATGAGTGCCATATACCTGGGAGCAATCTTGGGTTTCTTAATCTACAATTTCAACCCTGCCTCCATATTCATGGGTGATGCGGGGAGCCTTTTCATCGGTTTTGTTCTGGGTTGCATGACGGCCATCAGTAATCCTGCTAAGCCTGTCAGTGGAACCACCGGTTACTTGCTTTCCGTTATTGCCATCCCGATTCTCATCGTGTTTATTCCCATTCTGGATACGGGATTCGTGAGCGTGATGAGGAAGCTTTTCAATCGTTCCATATCCCAAGGGGGGCGGGACCATTCATCTCACCGCATGGTGGCTATTGGGTTTTCAGAGAGAAAGGCCGTTTTGATCCTCTATGGGTTCGCGGTTATATCAGGTATAATCGCACTGGCCATCGGGCGCTTTGGTACCGGCACCAGCCTGGTGGTTATGGTTTTTTATCTCCTTTTAGTCCTCTTTTTCTGGATCCATCTGGCCAAGGTGAAGGTATATCCCGAGGAGTCCATCCTAAACCAGACCGATCGGGGCGGCATCACGCCGATCCTGATCGAGGTCACCTACAGGAGGAGGCTGTTTGAAGTCCTTCTCGATCTGGTCTTGATCACGGTAGCCTATTACACAGCGTATCTTCTGCGTTTTGAAGGGGTATTGGGGGGGAATTTTGATTTCTTCTTGAAGTCCCTACCTATCATGATTGCCTCTCAGATTTTTTGGTTCTATATCATGGGAATCTATCGTGGCGTTTGGGAGAGCACGAGCCTTAGAGATCTGAATGATTATGTCAAGGCCATAACGGGCGGGACCGTGATGGCCATGCTCATCTTTCTTTTCGCCTATCGCTTTTATAGCTTTTCCAGGGCAGTTTTTCTCATATACTGGGTGCTTATGTTTCTCCTTTTGTCGCTTTCCAGGCTCTCCTTCCGTCTGCTCGAGGAAGGGATCACGAAAAGAAGGCAAGAAGGCAAGCCCACCCTCATCTATGGGGCCGGGATGGGCGGACAGATGACCATGAGAGAAATCGAGACAAACCGAGATCTGGGCTTGGCACTGGTGGGTTTTATTGACGATAATCCGCGAAAACAGAAAGGAAGAATTATGGGTTATCCCGTCTTTGGGGGACAAGAGGGGCTTGATAGGATTATCAAAAAGCACAATATCCAGGAGATCATCATTTCCTTTAAACTGAATGGGGAAGAGAGAAGGAAAGAGGTGAAGAATCTTTGCCGTCAATTGGGCGTGGAAGTTGAAGTCAAACAGATGAAACTACTAATCAATTAGTTTAGTACAGCGTTAGCCTAAAGCAATGGGGCCGGCGAATGACTTCGCCAGCCCCATTTTTTTCTTCTCATTTAGTTATAGAGGACTGAAGTGTTTTATATCGGTGATGGCCCCGATCCTTTCCTTTTTCGGCTTAAGGTTTGCCTTGACTCTCATACCGATATGGACTTGGTCAGGTTTTACGCCACCCAGGTAATGAACCACACCCCCATCGGATCCATCCAGTCGCACCATGGCCATGATCACAGGCTCCTTTTTTGTGGAGCCGTCAAGGTTTTGGTGTAACACCGTAAAGGTGTGGACGGTCCCGGTCGGCTCCACTTTCACATAACTGTCTTCCAGCCTGTCAAAGCATTTTTCGCAATAGGTCCGGGGAGGAACATAGGTGATGTCACATTTCTCACACCGGGCCCCGAGAAAGGCGCCGCTCTCTTTAAGGCTTCTGAAGTAGGCTTCACCAGCCCTGCCATACGTATAGACATACTCGAGTGGAATCTCTCCAGTCCAGTACCCCACATCGGTCGTATTTTGCAAGCGTTCTGTGTGTCCCATGATTTTCACCCCCCTCCTATTTAACGACCTTGAAATACTTAATGTCAGTTATGGCTCCGATTCTCTCTTCGGCCTTTTTCCATACCGCCTTGACCTTCATGCCGATCTTAAGGTCATAGGGTTCGATCTCATCAATGAGGTGGAGAATTCCCTGGTCCCTTCCCGCACCGTCCAGCTCGATCACAGCCGGGGTGTGGTACCTTTGACCCTTTTCCACGCGACTTGCGTCCCAATTTACGTGGCTCACGACGCATGTGAGAATCGTGCCCGTATCTTTCACATAGGTCCACTCATCTGTAGGCTTCCAGCAGGTTTCACAAAAGAGTCTGGGTGGGACGAGCACACGCTTGCAGCCATGGCACTGCTTCCCGATGATTTTCCCATTCTTCAGTTCTGCCAGATACCTACCTATGGCCACGCCGTTATCCCAGGCATATTTTAGATTGGGGACGTCGTGTGTGGAAAGCACCTTGCCCTGTTTAATATCTTTCAGACCTATTTTCGTCGCTGTTTTCTCAATGGCTTTTGCATCTAACATGGCTTTCTACCTCCTTAGTCCTTCCACCCCCTCCCCAACCCTCCCCCTTGAAGGGGGAGGGCAGGTCGGGATGTTTTCTTAAGATCTCATCACCACAACGGTTCCCACCTGCATAAGGTCGCCCCAGGCCTGCGCCAAACCACATGTGGGTTTACCAGGGACCTGACGGCCGCCAGCCTCTTCTCTCAACTGCAGGAAGATCTCGACAATCTTCATCAACCCTGCGGCAGCGATAGGATTGCCCACCCCGAGGAGTCCGCCTGATGGGCAGGTAGGCAGATTGCCATCCCTCTGGGTCACACCGTCTAGGAGCATCTTTACCGATTCACCCCGTTTACAGAGCTGCAAGCCCTCGATGTGGTGGAGTTCTTTATACGTAAAGGGATCATAGGGCTCGGCCACATGGATCTCTTTGCTAGGTTCCTTTATGCCAGCCATCTCATAGGCATTGCGAGCCGCCACCTCCACATAGTCGGGGTAGTATAGGTCTCGATTACACCAGTAAGCCGTATCCAGGCAGTAGCCGATCCCGTCTATCCAGACGGGCTTTTCCGTCACCCTCCGGGCCACATTCTCGGAGGCAAGGATGATGGCTGCGGCCCCGTCGCTGGTAGGACTGATGTCTAGCCGGTTCACTGGATAGGCCATCATCTCAGAATCTAAGACATCCTTCACGGTGATCTTAGCGCCAAGTTGCGCCGAAGGATGATCCAATGCATTTCCTTTATTCTTCACCGCCACCTGGGCTATTTCTTCCTTTGTGTATCCATGCCTGTGCATGAATCGATGCATTTCAATGGCGAAAATCCATATCAAGGTGGGGTAAAGGGGTTGCTCTGTCGTATGATCAAAAATGGTCAAAAAGGCCCCCGCAGGATGGGGAAAGGCAGAGGACATCTTTTCTTCTGCAAGCACCAAACAGGTATCAAACATACCAGAGGCCACATGGAACCAGCCGTGAATAGGGGACATTACCCCGGTTCCTCCGCCCACATAGTGTCTCATGAAAGGCTTCCGAAAAGCGCCAGCCCCATCTGTTAGGTACTCAGAATTCATGTGGACCCCATCAAAGGCGTCAGGGGCCGTGCCCAAAGCCACACAATCAATATCCTTTAACGTCATCTCACAGGAATCCAGCGCCATTTTAGAGGCCTCGTAGGCCAGTTCTTTAGGTGTTTCCTGGGCATAGCGATAGAACTTGGTAATTCCTGCACCAACGATAGCAACTCTTCTCAATCCCATGCTTCTCACCTCCCCTCTTTAGTTGCTCAGTATGGCGACAGCGCCTGTGGTTGTTGGTAAGCCCCGCCAGCTCATGGCCAGACCGGTCGTCACATCCGGAATCTGATTTAGGCCAGCATCTCCCCTTAACTGCAAGACCACGTCGAGCACCTTTTGTCCGC
>JASFIT010000119.1:0-10821 GCA_050122535.1 Desulfobacteraceae bacterium
CGTTAGATGTTTTACCGTGGCCACGGGGCAAGCACTTCTTCGGTTCAAGAAGAAGTCACTGCTGATTTCCTTGGTCAGAAAATGGGTTTGCCAAGGCAAGTAAGATAGTTATATTTAGGGTGGTGATCGTGTTCTTTCTCACTGCGTGAAGTCACATATATACTATTGATATTGTGATGTTAATATCTTTTTTATTTCGTGGGTGCCCAAAAAGTCCAATAGAATTTATTCATTTTTTTAAAATATATATAGGGCCGTGTTCCTTGGGCCATCGCGCGCCTAAACGCGTATTGTCCCGGCGATTAATTGCTTTCCTTCTTTTAAATTGACAAATTTCAAGGGGCCTTGCAAGAATGGGTCTGTTTGCAGGTATCAGCTTTCTCGTTAAGGCATTTGGAAGAGAAAGATCAAAGGTTCATGGCTGAAGGATGTGAGGACAATTACACTCTTTTGGCCTGTCTCCACCTCTCATATGAGGGGTGAAAATCATCTTTAGGAGATAAGCAACCATGAAGCTGAATTTCATTGAAGCTCGGGACCTGCCGGATGCCTGGTTTCAGTGCGTCTACAAATTGTTGGAGGCAGGATGGGAATATACCATTGATAGGGGCAGCTATGAAGGGCAGAAGCGCCTTGAATTCGACTATGTGACCATCCAAGTGAAGTACCCCGGCGTACGACCCCTATTGCCTGATATCCCTCCTTCCCTTGGTATTCCGAATCCGGTGGCTGATGGATATCTGGAGGAGTATCTTCCTTACCTCATGACCTCAGCCAAACAGCCTGGAGAAGATTATACCTATGGTCAATACTTGGAGCCACAGATCGAAGAGGTTATACGCATGTACAAGGAAGATGGTCATGCCACAAACCAGGCGTACATGACTGTGGGAGACCCTGGGTCCATATACCTCGGAGATCCTCCCTGTCTTCGGGGGATAGATACACGAATTAAAGATGGAAGACTCCACTTCATGGTTTACTTTCGATCATGGGATCTTTGGAATGGCTTCCCTGCCAACTTGGGGGCTATCCAGCTCTTGAAAGAGTATATGTCTTCAAGCATTGGCGTTGAAGATGGGCAGATCATTGCTTCCAGTAAGGGACTTCATCTCTACGACTATGTATGGGAGTTGGCCAAGCTGCGGACCATGTGCGAAAACCCCTCCGCCCTGGCAAAAGGCGATTGCACCGGAGAAGACTAATCGCTGGTTAGGCGCACCGCAAAGACGCAGAGCACTCAGAGAAAGAACTGTTTTCTGTCATTCCGGGCGAGCCCAAGGATTGTGGGCGAGACCCGGAATCCAGGAAAGTGACCGGAAATCAAATTATTCTGGATCCCCCCACCTTCGGCAGGGGATCACGAATTGCGACACAGCCTCTGACCCCGGACGAATAGGCTCCGCATTCTACAGGGCGGAGGAGGGCAGAAATAAAAATGATCTCAGAAAATAATAAACCAAACCTCAGCGGCTCTGCGGTGAGTTGACAGAATGAAGACTGATCTAAAAGGGCTGGGTGCCCTGGAAATTGAACAGTGGGCAATTGGCCAAGGTCTCGAAGCCTACAGAGGACGACAGATCCGACACTGGCTCTTCAAAAGACTGGCCAACTCCTTTGAGGAGATGACCACCCTCCCGAAAGATCTCCGCGCCTCTTTGCAAGAAAAGGCCAGCATCTGTCATATCGTGGGGATTGAGACTCAGACCTCCAGGGACGGGACCAAGAAATACCTATTTAAGCTGGAGGATGGCCACTTGATCGAGTCAGTCCTAATCCCTGAAAGGGATCATGACACCCTCTGTATTTCCTCTCAAGCAGGCTGCGCCATGGATTGCCGTTTTTGCCTCACCGCTAAACAGGGCCTAAAGCGTAACCTGACGGCCTCAGAAATTGTAGATCAGGTGATCCATGTGAAGCGATCCATGGATGATCCAGACCGACTCAGGAATATTGTCTTCATGGGGATGGGAGAGCCCCTCGCCAATTACGAAGCGGTGAAAAAGGCCGTGATAAACCTGATGGATGATGCGGGGCTGAATTTTTCAAGGCGGAAAATAACCCTGTCCACCTGTGGACTGGTTCCACAGATGAAGAGATGGGGCCAGGAGATGAACATCAAGCTTGCCGTCTCCCTAAACGCAGCTGATGAAAACACCCGGAGTCTCCTCATGCCCATCAATAATAAGCATTCTTTGAAGAGCCTCCTGGCGGTATGTAAAACGTTCCCGCTTGCTAAAGGAGAGAGGATCACCTTTGAATATATCCTGATCAAAGAGATCAACGACAGTGACGAGGATGCCTGGAACCTGGCAGAAACGCTCAAGGGAATCCAGGCAAAGATTAATCTCATCCCCCTCAACCCGCACCCAGGAACCCCCATGTCTCCCCCATCCATGGAGAGGATACGCCAATTTCAGGATATCCTCTTGAAGAGATTTTATACGGCCATCATCAGAAAGAGCAGGGGATCAGATATACTCGCTGCCTGCGGGCAGTTGAGCGGTAAGGCCTCCTGAACCAGAAGGTGAAACCCCCGCTCACCCCCTTTTGAGGGACGTTATTTATCCCAACGCTGAAGTACGGATACATGCCCCGTCGCACAAGCTACTGCACCCGTCCTCCGTAGCCCCGCAAACGGGAACTCCGCTTCGCTCCGACAGACTACTGCGGAGGATGTAGGGGATGGAGAAGACAGAGCATTCTGGCATGTTTGCGTAGATTTTTCTTTGAATATGGGGGAAAATATATTATGTTAGAAAATTTGAATATTTTTGAGGCCTTATTATTCTATGGTTGAGCTCGACTTTTCCAAAAGTAATGGGTTGTTGCCCGCGATCGTTCAAGACTACGCGTCTGGAAAAGTGCTCATGCTGGCTTATATCAACAGTGCGTCTTGGGAGAAAACCCTCAAAACGGGTGAGGCCCATTATTGGAGCCGTTCACGACAAGAGATCTGGCATAAAGGAGGCACGTCTGGACACATTCAGAAGATCAAAGAGATCTATGTGGATTGCGACAACGACACCGTACTCTTTAGGGTGGAGCAGGTGGGCGGTGCCGCCTGTCATACGGGTTTTGAGAGTTGCTTTCACAAAAAAATTGACCATGAAGGAAAGGCAACCATAGAAGGCAAGAAGATTTTTGATCCTGAGAAGGTGTATAAACAATGAAAAAGCTAAAGTTCGGTATTCCAAAGGGGAGCCTGCAACAGGCCACAATCAGCCTTTTTGAAAAATCAGGTTGGAAGATAAATGTGAACAATGGCAGGAGCTATTTCCCGGACATCAATGACGATACCATCGAATGCACGATTTGCCGCGCCCAAGAGATGTCCCGGTATGTGGAGAGTGGGACCATTGATGCTGGGCTCACAGGGAAAGACTGGATTGAAGAGAATGAGTCGGACGTGCTCGTTGTGGATGATCTGATCTATTCAAAGGTCAGCCAAAAACCGGCCCGTTGGGTCCTGGCCGTTCCAGCCGACTCGCCCATAAAGGAACTGGAGGATCTCCAAGGAAAGAAGATCTCCACGGAACTTACTGATTTTACGAGAAGGTATTTCAAAGAGAAGGGCATTGAGGTTCAGGTGGAATTCTCGTGGGGAGCCACGGAAGCGAAGGTGGTTTCCGGTCTGGCTGACGCCATCGTGGAGGTCACAGAGACAGGTAGTACCCTAAAGGCCCATGGGTTGAGAATCATCCATGAACTCATGACCTCCAACACCCAGTTGATTGCCAACAAAGAGGCCTACAAGGATTCGTGGAAAAAGGAGAAGATCGATCAGATTATTCTGCTACTGAAAGGGGCACTCAGGGCGGAGAATATGGTGGGACTGAAGATGAACGTTCCGCAGGATAAATTGGACGTGGTGGTTGAATTGCTTCCCAGTCTGAACGCACCCACGGTGGCCAACCTCTACAATTCAAAATGGGTTTCGGTGGAATCGGTCGTGGAGGAAAAAGTAGTGAGAGAACTTATCCCAAGACTCATACAGGCAGGCGCTGAGGGAATCATCGAGTACCCATTAAACAAGGTGATCTAATTTGAAAACAGAAAAAAGTACCCAGACCAAGGGGGAGACCAATTCAGAAACGCCAAGGACGAACTCCCAATTCCGAACTCCCAATTCCGAATTTGAGGAGAGGGCTTGTTCAACCCTGAATCGGGCAAGCGAAAGGGCCCAAAATATCCCCTCATTTATTGTGATGGACGTCCTGGAAAAGGCCCATGAACTTGAACGCGAGGGGCATCATATTATTCATCTCGAGATTGGAGAACCTGATTTCCCAACGCCCCAGATCATTTGCGAGGGGGCGGTCAAGGCCATACAGGATGGACTCACGCATTATACGCACAGCCTGGGAATCATCGAGCTGCGGGAAGCCATCTGCGAACATTACTTTGAAAAATATGGCGTAGAGTTCACTCCAGATCAGATTGTCATTACCTCTGGCACTTCTCCCGCCCTTTTCATGATATTCTCCGCGCTCTTAGAGGCGGGTGATGAAATCATCATTTCCAATCCCCATTACCCCTGCTACCCCAACTTCGCGGAATTCTTGGGAGCGCGTCCCGCTTTTGTAGATGTCCACGAAGAGGATGGATTTCAGTACAGACCAGAGGAGATGAAGAAGAAATTGGGGCCCAGGAGCAAAGCCATCCTCATAAACTCGCCATCCAACCCAACAGGCAACCTCCTTGCATCTGATCGAATGGAAAAAATTGCGGATATGGGACCCCATATCGTTTCGGATGAAATCTACCATGGGCTGGTCTATGAGGAGAAGGAGCATTCTATCCTAGAATTCACTGATCGCGCCTTTGTTTTGAACGGTTTCTCCAAGGCCTATGCCATGACCGGGTGGAGGCTGGGTTACATCGTCTCCCCAACCGATTTCGTTAGACCTCTGCAAAAGATCCAGCAGAACTTCTTCATCTCTGCCGGCAGTGTGTCTCAATGGGCTGGACTTACGGCCCTAAAGGGGGCTGGTGAGGATGTGGAACGTATGAGGTCTATCTACAATGAGCGCAGGAAATATATGATTCAGAGGTTAAGGGAGCTTGGATTCGGCCTAACCGTAGAGCCGGCCGGGGCTTTTTACATGCTGGTCAATGCCAAACATCTTTCCGGCAATTCCTATGAACTGGCCTTTGAGATCCTGGAAAAGGCCGGCGTAGGGGTCAGTCCTGGTATTGATTTCGGTCAAAATGCAGAGGGTTATCTAAGATTCTCCTATGCCAATTCCCTGGAAAATATCAAAGAGGGACTCAACCGCATTGAGGCTTTCTTGAGAACCCGATAACAAACCAAAGGAAACATCCCTCAGAAATCATCACCGCAAGACCGCAGACCCGCCTGGATCGCATCTCTGTGGTGAGGGACTAATAGATGGACATTACCTTCCTCAAAAGTGCCTTTCGTAAAAGCGATTACCCTCCCCCAGATAGACCGGAAATTGCCTTTGCGGGCAGATCCAACGTGGGAAAATCCTCTCTCATAAATGTTCTTGTGAAGCGCAAGGGTGTTGCCAGGACGAGCGCCAAGCCTGGGAGGACTCAGGCCATCAATTTCTTCAGCCTCGAGGATCGGTTGTATTTGGTGGATTTGCCCGGTTACGGATTTGCCCGTGTACCGCTACATGTGAAAAAGTCCTGGGGTGAGATGGTGGAGACATACCTTCGGAGGCGCAGCAACCTAAAGGCCGTTGTGGTTATTCTGGACATCAGGAGAGACCTAAGCGCTGGGGACAAAGAGCTTCTAGACTGGCTGGACTACTATGGGAAGAAAAGTATCGTCGTTCTCACAAAAGTGGATAAGCTATCACGCCAGAAGTCCATTTCAAGGGCCAAACAAATTGGGAATCAACTCCAGGAGATAACTTCTGAGAAGCCGACACCCTTTTCCGCTAAAACAAGGGAAGGCCGGGAAGAGATCTGGGAAAAGATAAATGCGGCAATCGAGATCTAAACACGAAATTTTTCACCACAGAGGCGCAGAGGGCACAGAGAGAGATAAGGTGGAGTCTGTATGTGATTGCTTAATACCGCTATGTAAAACATAGCGGATTCAATCCCGTGTGGCGGGATTGAAGACTGGGAAAGGGCTTACAGAGAAATAATGAATTCATTCATTATTTCCTGAAGGCCCTCTCCAAGTAATTTTAAGCAATCACATCCTCTCATCATTTGTAGGAAAACTCCGTGATCTCTGTGTCTCTGTGGTTAATCTTATCGGAAACCTTCAAGGCCATAGGCCTTGATTTTTTTATGCAGATTGCTTCTCTCGATACCAATCGCCTCTGCGGTTTGAGAGATGTTCCCGTTGAACTCACGTAATTTCCGTGCAATAAATGCCTTTTCAAATTTTATCTTAGCGTCCTTAAAGGAGCCGTCCATAAGGGACGAATCAGGTGCTTGCTTTACATCCAGTGCTTGGCTAAAGGGAGGTGGGATGTCTTTGTCCTGAATCACCTTTTCAGGGGTCATGATCACCAGTCTCTCAACCAGGTTCTTCAGTTCCCGCACATTTCCCGGCCAGTGGTATTTCTTCAGGAGGCCAATGGCTTTCTGAGAAAACTGTTTTAGTTCCAAATTGGTCCTCAGGGAGATATCATTGAGGAATTCGCTCACCAGTTCGGGTATGTCTTCAACCCGTTCCTTGAGGGCTGGAACTGTTATGGGGATGACATTCAATCGAAAATAGAGATCATCTCTGAAGTTGCCCTTCTCAATCTCAGTCTCCAGGTCCTTGTTTGTGGCTGCAATGACGCGAACATCCACATGTATGGTCTTGGAACCCCCAACGCGTTCAAACTTCTGCTCTTGAAGAATCCTGAGGGTCTTGGATTGGGCCTTGAGGCTCATGTCACTGATCTCGTCCAGGAAAAGGGTCCCCTCATGGGCCAAGTCAAACTTCCCTTTCTTCATCGTGGTGGCACCGGTGAAGGCCCCTTTTTCATGACCGAACAGCTCACTTTCAATGAGCTCTTCGGGGATCGCAGCGCAGTTCACCTCTACCATGGGTTTGCTGCTCCGCCCGCTCTGCCGGTGAATGGTATGGGCAACAAGTTCCTTCCCGGTTCCGTTTTCCCCTGTGATAAGCACCCAGGCGTTGGTGGGAGCCACAACTTTTATCTGTTCTTTCAAATGCTTAATTGTCTTGCTGTTCCCGGTTATCTTATATTTGTGCCTCTCCTTTTCCTTGAGAAGACTTATCTCTTCTTCTAGCCTCGAATAATCAAGGGCATTATTTACACACAAAAGGACTTTTTCGAGGGAAAGGGGTTTCTCTATGAAGTCGTAGGCCCCCAATTTGGTCGCTTTGACTGCCGTTTCTATTGTGCCGTGTCCAGACATCATAATCACTGGGAGGTTTGGACTGGTCTCCTTAATCTTAACTAGGGTCTCAATGCCGTCTATCCCAGGCATCCATATATCCAACAGGATGAGCTCTGGCATAACCTCTTCAATCTTTTCAAGGGCACCAGCGCCGCTGCTCGCACTAATGACGTCGTATCCCTCGTCTGTTAGAATGCCATTCAGGGATTGAATGATCGTCTCTTCATCATCCACAACTAAGATGGTTCTGGCCATTGCCTTGCCTCACTCCAAAGGGTCACGAGTCAATGGTCATTTATGAACTTCTTGAAACCGAATACGAAAATGATGAGCCCAGCTGAATTATGGGTAATGACCAATGGCTAATGACGATTTAAGATGTCTATGACAATCCTTGCGGTCCTTTCAGAAGCACCCCCTCTTCCCAGTCTCTCCTTCACCATTCTCAGTTTTTCTATCATATTTTCCCTTTTCTGACCACCCTCAAGGATCTCAAAGGCTTCCTGGGCGAGCCTATCTGGCGTCACATCATCCTGGATCAATTCAGGGATGACTTGTTCACCCGCCACAAGATTGACCAGACCAAGAAAGGGCACCTTTACGACCCTTTTGCCGACCCAGTAGGTGATTGTAGAGGCCCGATATACGAGGACCATGGGAACGCCCAGGATCGCTGTCTCCACGGTAGCCGTGCCCGATGCGACCAGTGCCAGATCACAAACGGTCAAGGTGTCGTAAGTAGAACTCTGAGATATGCTAATTTCAGCAGAAGATTGCTTGAGGAAAGATTGAACCAGCTCAGTGGGAATGGTTGGTGCTACAGGTACAAGACCCCTAAGATGAGGGTAATGGGATGAAAGTATTTCGACGGCCTCTATCATCACAGGCAGATGATTCCCTATTTCCTCATTCCTGCTGCCAGGTAAGAGACCGAGGACGGGATACGCATTCTCAAGACCCATCTTCCGGGTAATTTCATTCCTGTCCAGATGCTGAGGGAGAGAATCCAGGAGGGGGTGCCCCACATACTCCACATCTACGCCTCTTTCTCTGTAGAAGCGTTCTTCAAAGGGCAAGATTACCGCCATACGGTCCACCCTTTTTGCTATCTTCTTGACGCGTCCGGTTCTCCATGCCCACACTTGGGGACTAATGTAGTATAAGACCGGAACCTTGTACCGCTTGGCGAGACCCGCCAAGTGAATGTTGAATCCAGGGTAATCAATGGGGATGAGGAGGTCAGGAGGGCGGTTTTTCAGAAGATTCTTTAGCGTTCGGCGGGCTTTTGCGATCTTGGGGAGTTTAGAAAATACCTCTGTCAACCCAACAACAGCCATGTCAGAAGCTGGAATCAGGATCTTAACCCCAGCCTCCTCCATTTGCTTGCCCCCGATACCGTAGAAACCTATGGTAGGATCCAATCTCTTTATGGCGCGAACGAGATTGGAACCATGTAAATCGGCCGAGGCCTCACCCGCAACAATTAATACATCTTTAGTTTTTCTCACATCAGCATACGGCCTGGAAATCCTTACACCCTCTTTCAATCTGATCAATTATACCTAGGGCATACTTAAGAGCCCTTCGTCCGTCGCGGCCTGAAACCACTGGCTCTTCTCCATTCAGAACGGCATGCACGAACGAATGGATTTCATCCGCCAAAGGATCGTTGCCAGGGAACTTTGTTTTGTTCGTGGTGACTAAGGGAAAATTGTATTCATCCTTGATTTCGCTATCCAGCTTGGTGACACTAAGTTCCCTTCGGAAACAGTCCACAGCCATATAGGCCTCGCGCTGGAAGATGCGTATTTTCCTCAAGGTCCTATCAGAGACCCTGCTTGCTGTCAGGTTGCCCACCGTCCCGTTCTCAAAGATCATTCTCACATTGGCGATGTCCGTTTTCCCGGTGAGGACAGACATTCCGACCGCATGAACCTCTTTAACTTCAGCTCGAACCACATGAAGAATGATGTCCAGATCGTGGATCATCAGGTCGAGGACCACGTCCACGTCGGTCCCCCTTGTGGTAAAGATGTTCATTCGATGAGACTCAATGAAGATGGGATCTGTCAATAGGGATTCCATCTTTACCACGGCAGGGTTAAAACGCTCAACGAGTCCCACCTGTAACACCAAGTCTTTTTCACGGGCCAAGCTGATCAGCGTATCGGCCGGTTCAAGTGTATAGGTTATCGGTTTCTCTATGAGGAGATGAACACCACTTGACAGGATATCTTTGGCCACCTCGTAATGCTTCTCAGTAGGCACCGCAAGACTCACCGCGTCCACCTTCTCCAAGATTTCATGGTGTTCCCCATAAGGTCGGGTATCGTAACGTCGGGCGATCTCATTGGCACGAACATGATCGGTATCCACTACCCCCACGAGCTCCACCTCTGGCATGGCCACATATTTCTGCACATGATACTCCCCAAGGTGTCCCACTCCGATCACGCCAGTTTTTAACTTCTCCTTCACGTCCGTCTATCTCCTAGGTCTTTTCCCTACCTCGCTTCAGAGAGAATGGCGATGCCCGACCTGTTTGCAAGCTCGATCATCTCAGGCTTGTCGAACATGAGGGTCTTGCCGGCCTCCAAGGCCAGGACAGAGGCCTTTACCTTTGCCATGCTTTCCACAGTCTTCAATCCCACAGAGGGGATGTCAAAACGCAGATCCTGATTCGGCTTGGACACCTTAACCACAACGGCCTTTTCCCTGGCCAGCTTTCCACCCCTCAGAATGGTCTCGTCCGTTCCCTCCATGGCCTCTAGAGCCAGGACCGTTCCTCTTCGTACCACCACACACTGCCCAATGTCTAGCTTTCCCAGTTCCTTCGCAATGCGCCACCCGAATTCAATATCCTCTTTTTCCTTCTTGGAAGGCCTTCTCTTCGTCAGGCATCCTGGAGGAGAAAGCAGCTCTGGGATGTAAGCGGTGGCACTGACGATGTAAATGCCCTCCTTTTCCAACTCCTTGGCCAGGGATCTCAAAATTCCATCATCATGGAAGATGGCCAGCTTGGACATGAGGGTCAAGCCTTTAAGATCAGGCTTTAGCTTAAACATAAGGCGCTTGGCAATGCTTCCTGCCATCAGTGCCTTCTGCACCCCATTATTTTTCAAGGCCTTGATCAGCTGTCCCAGTTGTCCCAAATGTATCCAGACTATTTGATCCACCTTTTTGGCCAATTCCGGATCCGTCTCTTCACGATGGGCGACGGCCACAACGCGATGCCCCTGCTTTCTGATCGAGTCGGCCACCATAAGGGGAAACTGGCCTCCTCCGGCAATGATGCCTATGACTTCGTCCTTTTCTGACATTTTTCCAAGTGCCTCAAGTGATCTAGGGTGCGTAAAGTGAGCTAAAGTGCCTAAACTGCGTAAAGTGAGCTAAAGTTAAAAGAGAAAAAGACACTGATAACTTATCCGGTTCATTTACTTTGGGCACTTTAACTTCTTGTATTTAGCTAAGGACCCTACT
>JASFIT010000120.1:0-10802 GCA_050122535.1 Desulfobacteraceae bacterium
GCGACGGGTGCCCGAGAGCTGGTGACGCCTTGTGCGGGATGTTACAAGACCTTTCAGAAGATCTATCCTGAAATTGGGGACCTGGGCTTGGAGGTCTATCATTCTATTCACTATCTTGAGAAACTGATCAATGATGGCAGGATTAAGTTTAAGGGGGACCTGGGCAAGAAGGTGACCTACCATGATCCGTGTGATCTGGGACGGGCATTCAAGATGTTTGATGAGCCTAGAAACATCCTAAAACAGATTCCTGGACTGGAGTATGTGGAGATGGCCAGGAACGGACTCAAGGCCCGTTGCTGCGGCGGGGGCGGAGGCGTTCTGGCCAACAATCCGGAAATGGCAGTGGAGATGGCCGCAGAAAGGGTACGTGATGCATTGGCCGTGGGAGCTGAAATCATCGCATCCGGTTGTGCAGCGTGTAAAGACAATTTGAAAAAGGGCGCCAAAGCCATACCAAAGCAGGAAAGGGGCAAAATAAAGATCCAGGACATTACGGAAATTGTGGCAGGAAACTTGGAATAGTCGATCATTTAAGTTGTTGAATTGTTATGTGGTCGTCCACGTCCCACCCACTCAACCGTTTGACTAATCAACGACTCAACCAGAATCAATGGAAAATTTATGGCGGATAAAGAAGAGAAAAAGAGGAAGGAAATCAAGGCAGCCAATGCCCTGAAAAAGGTGATGGCGGACCATTTCTATGAACTGGACGAGGCATCCAAAAACGGATCAAAGAAGATCGCCTGGTGCACAAGCGTAGGGCCTGCTGAACTTCTGAGAGGGATGGGCTTTTTAGTCTATTATCCGGAGAATCATGGTGCCATGTTGGGTGCCTCACGCGTGGCAGCCGACCTGATCCCCTATGCCAATGCCATAGGATATTCACCGGAGATCTGTTCATATCTGACCAGTGATATCGGGTCTTTTCTTCAGAAGAAGACACCGCTCAGCAAGGTCTACAATATCGAGTCTGTCCCGAAACCCGACGTTCTGGTGTTCAACACCAACCAGTGCCGGGATGTTCAAGACTGGTTTGCCTGGTATTCCAGGGAATTCAAAGTGCCCCTCGTCGGCGTACACACCTACAGGGACGTTGGTGAAATTCGGGACCATCATATTAAGGGTATCACAAAGCAGATAGAAGGCCTGGTGCCGCCTTTGGAAGAGGTAAGTGGTAAAAGATTTGACATGGATCAGTTCAAGGAGGCGGTGGGGCTTTCCAGGCGCACTTCAGAGCTCTGGAGGGCATGTCTTGAAACGGCCTCTGCCACGCCATCTCCCTGGACCTTCTTTGATGCCACGATTCATATGGGGCCGGCGGTGGTGGGCCGAGGAACAAAGGAGGCTAATGACTACTACGAAATTCTCCTCCCAGAATTGCGAGGAAGGATCAAAAGCGGCGTAGGTGCCGTGAACGGAGAGAAGCATAGGCTCTACTGGGAAGGGATGCCCATATGGGGAAAACTGCGAGCCCTCAGCGAGCAATTTGCCTCGCTCAAGACCTGTGTTGTCGCCTCCACCTACTGTAACAGCTGGGTATTCGATCAACTGGATCCGGATGAACCTTTTGAGAGTATGGCGGTGGCCTATACAGAACTCTTTATTGTCAGGGATGAGCCCTACAAAGAGCGGTATATCAAGAACTGTCAGGAGTTTTTTAACCTCGACGGAATCATATTCCATGATGCCAAGACATGACCGAATAACACCAATACCAGGTATGGTATGCCCGAAAGATTGAGGGAAAAACTGGGAATCCCGACCTTAACCATACACGGTGATCTCAATGACCTTAGGTGTTATTCGGAAGAGCAGGCCAAAACCAATATCGAGGCCTTTGCCGAACAACTGGAGGAAGGATAATCCTTTCTCTGTTCTACCCGCACAGCCGCTTCATCAGAGTAAAATGGGTAAAAGTGAGGTTAAGGTCCCTAGAGAACACAGGAATAGTAGGCTAAAGGAGAGGAACTAGGTGTTTTCCCATTCCAGAATATCAATTTTCCATCATTCCACTGTTCCATCATTCCAGGTGTACTGAATTGGCTTCTCAACCCGTTTTTGTGGGCGTGGATGTGGGGGCATCAAGAACCAAAGTTGTTGCCCTTGATTCAGAAAAGAGACTCATCGGCCATGCAGTAAGAAAATCCGGGACCGATTTTGGCCGCACAGCAGCGGTCTGCCTGGAGTCTGCCCTGAAGATGGCAAGCGCTGCTGAGAAGGATATTGTTAGGGGGGTGTCAACGGGGTACGGCAGAAAGAATGTCTCTTTCACCAGTGAAACGAGGACAGAGATCGGGTGTCATGCAAAGGGATGTTACCACTATTTCCCCGTGGCCATGACCATCATTGATATTGGTGGGCAGGATAACAAGATTATCAAGGTGGACAAGGATGGGCGCAGGCTGAGCTTTAAGATGAATCGAAAGTGCGCGGCAGGGACAGGCGCATTTCTTGAAGAGATGTCCACGCGTCTCGACATCCCCTTGGAAGAGATGGATGGCCTGGCCCGAGAATCGACAGATTTGGTGGAGCTGGGCAGCTTTTGCACCGTCTTCTCAGCCACTGAGGTGCTGGAAAAGATACGGCAGGGAAAGAAGGTGCCTGACATCGTGAAAGGGCTCTTTTTGTCGGTGATCAAAAGGGTTCTCGAGATGGACTCGCTCACGGACAAGGTTTCTATGACAGGGGGTGTGGTGGCCCATAACCTATATCTGGTCAAGATGGTGGAAAATCTCATTGGGCGAGAGATACTCGTCCCTGACCATCCTCAGTTGACGGGCGCGGTGGGAGCAGCCCTTTTTGCAATGGACGCCGACCCTTAGGTCGTTGATGCAGTTAGGGTTTGGGGTGTGCTATAACATATTGATCTCACTGAATATTATTAAAGCCCGCCTTACCCAAACTTAGCGTTTGACATTTGGCATCATTTTGAGGAAACTAGGCCCGCTTCCAAAGGTCCCTGTGTCAAATCACCTATAAAACAAGTTACTTCTTGTTATTGTGGCCTCTTCGGTCACGGGTGTTGGATTTTTAATTCCCCCCGACCCCCCTTTGTAATGGAGGCGTATTTGATCTGATGGGATCTGCTTTTGGACAGCAATGATGCAACGTCCAACTTGGAACTCGAAAAGCGTGGAGGTGTTGGGAAATGACGACAAGTAAATGGATGCACGTGGGTACCGTGCTAGCAATGAATGCCATCAATGTCCCGGATAAGCTGGGGTGGCAGGATATGTTTAGAGAGTACACCTTCAAGGCATGGAACGAGAGATCTTGTCGGCTTGCCAATGGGCTCAGAGATCTCGGCGTGGGGCAGAAGGATCCTTTTGCCATTATTGCCTACAACCGCGGGGAGTGGATGGACATCTATGCCAGTTGCGCCAAAGGGGGGCAGATCGCCGTTCCCGTTATGTTCAGGCTGGCAGGCCCCGAAATAGAATACATTGTCAACCACTCAGAGTGTAAGGCATTCATCGTAGAGCAGCCTTTTGTGGACCTCATAAACGGGATCAAAGACAAACTCCCCATACCGGAAAATGCCTACATCTATTTGGGCGATGATCCTGTCCCTGAAGGATACATCGGATATGAAGAATTACTGGCCAAATCATCGCCCCAGGAGCCGGACATTATGGTAGACGCAGCCGATACCTGGGTCATCATGTATACCTCTGGAACAACAGGTCGGCCAAAGGGGGTTGTCAGGACGCATGAGAGCAATCTGGGCCAATACCTCCTGAGTAATCTCAACATGGGGGTTTTACCCAAAGATAAGGTCATGCTGGTCATGCCCATGTGCCATGTGAACTCTATTTTCTATGCT
Organism: Desulfobacteraceae bacterium; assembly: GCA_050122535.1. Classification (GTDB taxonomy): domain Bacteria; phylum Desulfobacterota; class DSM-4660; order Desulfatiglandales; family HGW-15; genus JASFEQ01. The sequence continues at coordinate 3,827 of JASFIT010000120.1, forward strand.
TTTGCGTACACATTGCTCACTGCGCCGGCATTTGTCTATAACATGGTTAGCTTTGATCCCGAGGATCTCTTAAGAACCATAGAGAAATATAAAATTACCTTTGTGTCCCTTGTTCCTACCCACTATATCATGATGCTCTCACTGCCCGATGATGTGAAAAACAGCATTGATGTCTCCTCCATACGGCAGTTACTCATTTCCTCAGCGCCAGCCAGAAAGGACCTGAAGCTCGCCATCATGGATTACTTCAAAAATGCCGAACTCTGGGAGGCTTATGGGAGCACGGAAGGGGGCCTCGTGACCCTACTCAGACCGGAGGACCAATTCAAGAAGCTGGGCTCTATCGGCAAGGAGATTTTTGGGGTGGACAGGATCAGGATCTTGGATGAAGACAGAAATGAGGTGCCGGACGGTGAAGTGGGAGAGCTCTTCTACCGCACCCCCATGTTGTTCAAAGAATATCTGAAAGAGCCGGAAAAGACCAAAGAGGCCTTTGACGGGGAATGGTCTTCAGCCGGTGACATGGTCAGACGTGATGAGGACGGCTACTATGTGCTTGTGGACAGGAAGGCCAATATGATTATTACAGGTGGAGAGAATGTTTACCCCTCTGAGGTGGAAAGCGCTGTTGGGTCTCATGAAGCCGTTAAGGATATCGCTGTGATCGGTGTGCCAGATGAGAAATGGGGTGAGGCTGTAAAAGCGGTCGCAGTCTTGCACGAAGACTATGAGCCGAGCGAAGCGCTGGCCAAAGATATTATAGCCTTCACGAAAGGAAAACTGGCCGGGTACAAGCGGCCCAAGTCTCTGGATTTTATTAAGGATGAGGATATGCCAAGGACACCCACAGGAAAGATTCTGCACCGCATTCTTCGAGAGAAGTATGGCAAGTGGAGTGATGCCCAGTGAAGCACCCGCTGCCAAGGCGCGAGGGATCTTTGGCGAATCCAAGCGGAACTGCGCCGCAGCGTAACACCCGCCTTCGCCAAGGCTTCGGCGCGGTCGCCTTTCGCTTCCTCCCCGCGGCAAGCTGCGGGGCATCCGCGCGAAGGCGAGTGAGTCTTCCCGCGTAGAGAAGCCCAGCCTCGGGTTGTGCCTGGACCAGCGTGGATGGAGACGATAACATAGGAAGGGTAACAGACAACGGATAACCCATAAAAATCTTGGACTGAGGAGGATGATATGTACACAAAAGCTTTTATCCCTTACAAAGGCTACTACAGTACGCCCTTTTGCAGGTGGCAGGGGAGTATGGCCAATGAAAATGCGATCGTCCTGGGGGCCAATACGGCCAAAAGGTGGTTCGCAGAGAAGGGCTTTGATGTGACGATGCTAGACTATATGTATTTTGGTATAACGATAGGCCAGCCAGGCCTTTTCTACAGCCACAACTGGGCCGCGGGCATGTTGGCCGATGATAGGAAGAACTTGCCGGCCCTCATGGTTAATCAGGCCTGCACCACCTCTGCCACATGCATGCATCTATCTGCCGCCAACTTGGAAACAGGATTGTATCAGACCGTGTTCAACCTGATGGCGGACCGGTGTTCCAATGGTCCTCATACGGTGTGGCCCAATCCTATGGGACCTGGGGGGGAGGTGCTGTCGGAAAACTGGATGATGGACCACTTCAACAAAGATCCCTGGGCAGGAGGTGCAATGATCCAAACGGCGGAGAATGTGGCCAAGGAGATTGGCGCAACAAAAGAGGAATGTGATTCAGTGGCCTTGAGGAGATATGAACAATACCAGGAGGCCCTTAAAGATGACCGGGCCTTCCAGAAAAGGTACATGTTCCCGGCTGAGGTCAGGCTTAGCAGAAAGCAGACGAAGCTGATAGAGGAAGATGAGGGCGTCACGCCCTCAACGGCCGAAGGATTGGCCAAACTCAAACCAGTCCTCCCGGGCGGCGTCCACACCTTTGGATCACAGACCCACCCGGCCGATGGAAACTGCGGTTTTATCGTCACCACGCAAGAGAAGGCCAGGGAACTGAGTGCAGATAAGGAGATTGAGATCCAGATTCTCTCCTATGGCTTCTCACGGACCAGAAAGGCGCATATGGCCGAAGCCGTGGTGCCAGCGGCCGAAATGGCCCTTAAAGACGCCGGGCTGAAGGTGGAGGATCTCAAGGCGCTGAAAACGCACAATCCGTTTGCCGTCAATGACTTCAACATGGCCCAAAAGATGGGATTTGATGTGAACTGGATGAACAACTATGGGAGTTCCATCATCTTCGGTCATCCTCAGGGACCCACAGGGGGAAGGCTCATAGCCGAGTTAATTGAGGAAGTGGTGATGCTTGGTGGTGGCTATGCGCTCTGGGCGGGTTGCGCTGCAGGAGATACAGCCGCTGCCATGGCGTTCAAGATCGGGTAGTTTTATTAGACATCATTGAAAGCTCCCCCGATAATTTGCTAGAGAGGACTATTCTTCCGCGTGAAGCATAGTCCTTTTTAATTCAATGTGATTGTTTTTCCAACTTCTCCCCTTCACTGGAAGACTGTGTCGTGATTCGACAAGCCTGTCATTCCGGGCGAGCCCTCCAAACCTGCCCAGTATTCGATATGGGTTGGGCGAGACCCGGAATCCAGGAAGATCGCGGAGAATCAACTCATCCTGGATCTCCCGCAGCCTTCGGCGGGAGATGACGAATTGCGGCGCGGCCTCTGGCGGGAGGGGAAAAAGGGGATAGGGCTGAGATATGGAAGAACCCAGAGACCATTGCATAAGATGCGGAGAATGCTGCCTCAAGGGAAGCCCAACGCTGCAGTTGGAAGATCTGAATCTGGTCAGGAAAGGTCTGATTGGGAAAAAAGATCTATACACCATAAGGAAGGGGGAGTTGGTGAAAGATAACATCAACGAGGGCCTTGTGGTTACCAAAACAGAACTCGTTAAGGTGAGGGAGCGAGAAGAAGAGGGCGAAGGATGCATTTTCTATGATGATCCGGGGAAAGCATGCACCATCTATGAACACAGGCCTTCGCAGTGTGCGGCCCTGAAGTGTTGGGATACTGCAGAATTTCTGGAGGTTTTCCAGGGCCCCAAACTCATGAGGAAGCAAGCCATAGAAGAGCGAGTGCTTTTGGGGTTGATCGAAGAGCACGAGAGGAGATGTGGCTATGCGCCCCTTGAGAAGCTTGTGGGAGAGATCGAATCCAAGGGCGAAGAAGCTGTGGAGCAGGTCCTCGATCTTCTAAAGTTCGATTATTACCTCAGGCCATTCGTGGCAGATAAGCTTGGCTTGAATCCAGAGGAGATGGATTTCTTTTTTGGCAGGCCGCTCACTGAGACGATCACCATGTTCGGATTGCAGGTTGTCCAAGAGCCTGACGGCTCTTTCACCCTCACGACCATAAACCATGGCTCACCGCAAAGCCGCAAAGAGCGCTGAGTGTTACTAGTTTTTACTTTCCGCTGACCTGCCGTCGCTGAAGCTATGGCAAGGCAAGGAGGGCGGAAAGTAAAAAATTCTAGCCCTCATGGGTTTACAGGTCATGTTATTTCCACGTGCAGGCCCTATTCAGCATTCTTTTCGTTTGAAGTATGAACCTTCACATGGTCCCACTATCGGCGGGACTGAGCAGTTTGCCTTTGCCGGCGGCTCAGCGGCAACGGCAAAATAACTCATCTCTGGGGCCTCTGCGGCTCTGCGGTGAAGATAAAAAAGGAGGGCCAATTTCAGCCCTCCTTTTTCGGTTTTAGTTGTTTGGATAGACAGTTTAAATGTCTATTAGAACAGTCCTTTCACCTTGCCCGACCTGGGATCCACATCCACACGCCGGAAAGCCGGGTTAGAGCTTGTCCCCGGCATGAGACTAATGGTTCCCGCGCAAGGGCAGAGGAACTTGGCTCCAGAATAGATGAGCACATCCCGGACGGGCAGTGTCCAGCCCTTGGGAACACCCTTCAGGGCAGGATCATGACTTAGACTCAGATGGGTCTTGACCATCATGGTGGCATAGTCGTCATATTTCTTGTCGTTCTCGAGCATCTTGGCCTTGGCCTCGGCCTCAGGTGTCCAAGAGACCCCTTTGGCGCCATAGACCACTTTGGCGATCTTATCCACTCTATCACGGAGCTTCGTCTCCAAGGGATATAGGAACTTGAACCTGGCTTTGTCATCGCATGCCTCTTTCACAGCCTCGGCGAACTCGACGGCTCCGTCTCCTCCATCGGACCAATGGGTAGATGTTGCGCATCGTGCCCCGGCCTTCTCGGCGTGTTTACGCACCAGAGCGATCTCTTTCTTGGTGTCCGTATGAAAGGCGTTGATGCATACGACTGGGTTGATCCCTGCCTTGCGGATGGTCTTGATGTGATGGACCATGTTGGGAATACCTTTTTCCACAAGTTTCAGATTCTCCTTGGTATAGGAAGAATCAAGCGGTAAACCTGCGACCACTTTGGGTCCGCCGCCATGCATCTTGAGGGCTCGGATGGTGGTGGTCAGAACAGATACGTGCGGTTTCAGTCCACTGTAGCGGCATTTCACATTCCAGAATTTCTCAAACCCGATGTCCGCGCCGAATCCGCTCTCGGTCACGTGATAGTCGAAAAGCTTGAGACCAATGCGGTCTGCAATGATGGATGATTGGCCCACCGCGATGTTGGCAAATGGACCCGCATGCACCATGCAGGGCTGGTATTCGGCCGTGCACATGAGAGTGGGGTTAATGGTATTGCGCATCCAGGCGGTCATGGCCCCGCCTACCTCAAGATCGCCCGTGGTTATTTCTTTTCCGCTCTTGTCAAAGGCCACGGTGATCTCGTTCAGGCGTTTGCGGAGATCCGGAAGGTCTCTGACGATGGATAAAATAGCCATCAATTCGGATGAGACAGCGATACCAAACCTGGAGGACATGGTGAAGCCATCCATCCTGCCGCCTAAACCGATAACGATGTTTCTCAAACTCTGTGCACAGAAGTCTATGATCCATCCCATTTCCACCCGGGTGGGATCAATATTGAGTCTTTTCATCCCGGTCAATCTTTTGAGCTGTTCGTCATTGTAATTTCGCTCATGCTGCATTCGGGCGGTCAGGGCGACCATGGCGAGATTGTGGCCATTCATGATGTCATTGATATCTCCAGTAAGGCCCATGGAGAATTCTGTCATGGGGATAAGCAAAGAATTTCCACCGCCAGCAGCAGTTCCCTTGATGTTCATGGTGGGACCGCCAGAGGGCTGACGAAGGGCACCGCCCACGTTGAGTCCAATTTTGCCCATGCCCTCCATCAGGCCACAAGAGGTCGTACTCTTTCCTTCGCCTAAAGGGGTGGGAGTGATGGCGGTTACCTCAATGTATTTGCCATCCTTCTTCTTCGCGAGGCGTTTCATGATCTTCATGAAATCTAGCTTGGCAAGTCTTCCGTAAGGGATGATCTCATCCTTTTTCATGCCTAGTTTCTCACGCCATTCATCTGGACTTGGCATCTTTTTCTCGGCTGCATCCGAGATCTGCCAATCCTGCATCTTAACTGCATCGTAAGCCATACTCTTTATCCTCCTTCTTTATGATTTGTGATGTTTTTTTGATAAGTTCGGAAAACCGCTGTCACTGTAAAAGGTGGTCTATACGCGTTAAAGGACCAAGTCTCTACAATTTGTGAGGATTTTCACTATCAGAAAAAAATAGGGGCGTCAAGCTTTTCATATCAGAAAAGTGTGTAAGTTGAAAGTATGGAGAGCAGGGGTAAATAGATAAGAGGAATAAGGCAGTTTAATACCGTTACAGTAGGATTCCCGGAGGTAGGGATAGCTGGCGAGCGTTTTATTCCTCCTCCATGAACGGATATCGCCACTCTTCGGATGGGACCATGGTTTCTTTGATAGTACGAACAGACATCCATCGGAGAAGATTCCATTTGCTGCCCGCCTTGTCATTGGTTCCGGAGGCGCGTCCGCCGCCAAAAGGCTGTTGACCCACGACAGCAGCGGTTGGCTTGTCGTTGATATAGAAATTGCCCGCCGCATTTCTCAGTGCATGGGACATCTTGACCAATTGCCCTCGATCTTGTGCCCAAATTGCACCGGTCAGCCCATAAGGAGAGGTTTGATCACAGAGCCGGATAATCTCGTCGATCTTGCTGTCCTCATAGACATAAATGGTCAGTACCGGACCAAAGATCTCTTCTTTCATGGTCTTGAACTGGGGGTCGGTGGTAAGGATAGTGGTGGGTTCGATAAAATACCCTGTGGATTCATCGCATTTTCCACCGGTGATTATGTCAGCTTCATTGGATTTCCTGGCATCGTCGATGTAGGACTTGATTTTTTCAAATGCGGTCTTATCAATAACCGCTGCCATGAAATTTCTGAAATCTTCAGGCGGTCCCATCCTAATTTGGGCCACCTCTGCCACGTATCTATCCTTAAATCTAGGCCATAGAGAGGCGGGTATGTACATCCTAGACGCAGCGGAGCACTTTTGTCCCTGATATTCAAAAGCACCACGAATCGCAGCAACGACGAGAGGTTCCAGATCGGCCGAATGATGTACAAAGATGAAATCCTTTCCGCCCGTTTCACCGACAATTCGTGGGTAGGATTTCATTTTTGTAATGCCATACCCTACAGCTTTCCACATGTTCTGCAGGACTTCCGTGGACCCTGTGAAGTGGATGCCGCTCAGGTCCGGACTTGCCAGGGCAGGATCGCCAACCTCTCCCCCCGAACCAGGAATGAAGTTTATGACGCCTGGAGGTATCCCCGCTTCTTCAAGTAGCCTCATCACATAATAAGCAGAGTAGACTGCGCTCGATGCGGGTTTCCAAACAATGACGTTCCCAACCATAGCGGGCGCCGTGGGCAAGTTCCCTGCTATTGAAGTGAAATTAAATGGGGTGACAGCAAAGACAAAGCCTTCCAGTGGCCGGTATTCACATCGATTCCAAAACCCGGGAGGCGAATAGGGCTGCTCGGCCATTATCTCTTGTATATAATGGATGTTGAATCTCCAGAAATCGCTCA
>JASFIT010000121.1:0-10793 GCA_050122535.1 Desulfobacteraceae bacterium
TCCGGGTTAAGTTGGAAATCGTGATGCACCACCGCAATCCCGTCTGCACTGAGCTGGACATCCAATTCCATGCCATCCACGCCAATGTCAAGCGCCCTGGAGAAAGCGGCGAGCGTGTTTTCGGGAGCGAGCCCGGCTGCACCCCGATGGCCAATCACATGAAATTCTTCTGCCTTCCCCTGATCGATGGTTTCATGGGATTGAATCATGAATATTTCCCCTAGATTGTTTCACTTCTCCTTTACGAACACATGCCAGAATGCCCCGTCCTTTGGACGGGGATGAATGGCATCCTTTGTCATTCCCGCCCCCGCCTTCGCGGGGATAGACTCCGGCGGGAATCCAGATAACACCTCAAAAACCTAGAGGCCTGGATGCCCGCTGGAGTTTATCCCGCACTCGATGCGGGGCGGGCATGACAGTTTAGGGTTCAGTAGTTAACGTTCAAGTTTGTGATGTTATCCTTCCATTTGCGACGAATTAAGGAACCAGAAGCTCCGACCTTTGGTCTGACAGTTTCACTGGTAATTTATAAACCATAATTATCTTATTGCCAATCTCCTATCTGAGAGGCAATAATGGGTTGATAAATTGCCGTTTTTCGTTTAAAGGAGCTCTTTGATGAGATCTCGATCAAGGACTGAGTTTTAGAGAGAAGGCCCTGGTGGGCGACAGAAGAGCATGTGGCCTTGTCGCTTCCTATCAGGGCTTTATTACAGGAGAGTACCACAAAATACCGTTTCAATCTTTTTCCGTGAGGGGTGAACTGCTTGGAAACCCAGGTATTGATAATAGGCGGTGGAGCCACTGGCACAGGGCTTGCTCGCGATTTGGCTTTGAGAGAGGTGCCGTGCATTTTAGTGGAAAAAGGAGAGATAAACTCCGGCACATCCGGCGCCAATCATGGACTTTTGCACAGCGGAGCACGTTACGTTTTTTCGGATCCAGAGGGCGCTTCAGAGTGTTGCAAAGAAGCTGAGCTGCTCAGAAGACTCGCTCCCCACTGCATTGAAGAGACGGGCGGACTGTTCGTGGCAGTCGAGGGGGATGATGAGAAGTATTCGGCGGACTTTCCCCGCCTTTGTTCGAGTTGTGGTATCCCGGTCCGAGAATTGGATCACGAAGAAGCCCTTGAAATGGAGCCCACACTTTCGGAGAATTTGATTGCTGCTTATGAAGTGGAAGACGCCACCATTGATCCCTTTATGCTCTCTTTGGAAAACATCTCTCAGGCCCAACAACTTGGAACCAAATTGTTCTGCCAGACCAAAGTGGTGGGCTTCACAAAAGACGATAGGCATATTCAGGCCGTTCAGCTGCTTGATATGAAAACAGGTGAGGAGTTCACTGTGGAGGCAGAGCAGGTGGTTAGTGCCTCGGGACCCTGGGCTGGGGAGATTGCGGCCCTTGCCAATGCCTCAATCGACATGCTCTATTCAAAGGGCAGCCTCATGGTCACGGATTCGAGGGTGACAAAACGGGTCGTGAACCGTTTGCGTCCGCCAGGGGACGGCGACATTCTGGTTCCGGGTGGATCCGTATCCATACTCGGTACCACGTCCATACGAATGGATTCCCTCGAAGCCATTGGACCCACCATTGAAGAAATGGACCTCATGGTTAATGAGGGGGCTGCCATGCTCCCTGTTTTGGAAAATGCACGGTATATCCGTGCATATGCCGGAGTCAGACCCCTTGTCAGCGCCGAATGCGACGCTGATGATCGTTGTATTGCGAGGGGATTTGCGCTTCTGGATCACTCTCTGGAGGGTGTGGAGAATTTTTTTACCATTACCGGTGGAAAGCTCACCACCTACCGCCTCATGGCAGAGAGGACTGCGGATCTGGTGTGTCAAAGGTTGGGCATTGCCAAACCTTGCCGTACACGAGCGGAACCCCTCCCATCCACGCAGACGGTGAAGTGGGCTGAACCAGGTTTAGGGCCAAAACTGTGGCTCAAAAATAACAATCCCGAAGATCCCTTGCTTTGTGAGTGCGAAATGTTGCCCAAGAGTGCCATTGATCGTGTCATTGATTCCATGAGACAACAGAATAGCCATCCGAGTCTGAGGGGCATTGGGCTGCGCAGCCGACTCGGGAAAGGTCCGTGCCAAGGGACCACGTGCGCTCACCGGATTGTTGCGCATATGTATGAGCAGGGAGATTTGAAAACAAATGAAGGGATTGCCAATCTCCGAGAGTTCTTTCGCGCACGATGGAAGGGAGAACGTCCTGTTCTGTGGGACCGACAACTTGGCCAGGCAGAACTCAAAGAGTCCATATATTGCGGGCTTCTGGATTTGGAACTTGGGACCACGACTGACACAGAGAACTGAGTATGACCGCCAAAAACCCAGATTTCCTTGAGTGCGAACTGCTTGTCATTGGCAGAGGCATGGCTGGCATGGCTGCCGCCTTATTCGCGGCCAACAGGGGAATCTCTGCCATACAAGTGGGCATGACCGGGGGACTCATATTTGCCAGCGGGCTCTTGGATCTGTTGGGCGCATATCCTCCCAATGAGAAGAGGCCGTGGGACGATCCCTGGGCAGGAATCGACCTCCTGGTACAGGATGACCCCAACCACCCATATGCGCGTTTGAAGCGGGAAGAGATCCAGGGCGCTTTTGATGAGATCTCCTCATTTCTGGAGGAGTACGGCCTTCCCTATTGCTGTGAGGATTCGCGAAATTCCCAGGTGATGACCCCAACTGGAACCATAAAGCGCACCTACTGCGTGCCTAAAACAATGTGGAACGGTGTCCAGGCCTTAAAGGAGAAGCCCCCTTGCTTGCTCGTGGACTTCATGGGGCTCCATGACTTTAGTGCCCAACAGATCGTGGCCACCATGCGAGACCAATGGCCCCACTTGCGCTCAGCACGCCTACCCTTCCCAAGCTCGGGCCATATGAAGGATCTTATCACAGGTGAAATGACAGCTCAGGCCCTGGAGTTATCCAAGAATCAGGAGAGGCTTATCAAGGATCTGCAACCCTATCTCAAGGATGTCCAGGCCCTGGGTATGCCGGCAATCTTTGGCTTGAAGCGCAGCCATGAGATCGTCTCTGATTTTGGGGAGAGGATTGGGGTCCCGGTCTTTGAAATCCCCACCCTTCCCATTTCCATCCCCGGACTGCGTCTCAATGATACCTTCACCCGCGGGCTGTCTGCCAAAGGGGTCAAGTCTTTTCATCAATATCAGGTCTTGGAAGTGAGTCAGAGCGCTCACGATAATTTTCAGCTCACTATTGGCAGAAATCTGTCCAAATATAGAGTACAGGCCAAAGCCATCGTTTTGGCCAGTGGCCGATTCCTGGGAAGAGGCCTGAAAGCAGAAAGAAAACGCGTATATGAGACCATTTTTGATCTTCCCCTGTACCAACCCGCAGACAGAAATGCATGGCACCGACCGGATTTCCTTGATCCAGAAGGGCACCCCATCAATCAGGCAGGGGTTGAAATCGACAATAATTTCAAACCTTTGGATAGAACAGGCCGCCCCGTTTATCAAAATCTTTTTGCCGCCGGTTCTATTCTCGCGCATCAGGACTGGATGCGCTTGAAATGTGGTTCGGGCTTGGCCATTGCTACAGCGTATGGGGCCGTAAACGCTTTTATTCGCACTGGGTAGGATTTATTGGTTGGCATGTGGACCCACAAAAAACCCGCATGTTAAACCTGTGATAGCCCAGGTTCGTGCATTTGCTTCCACTCCGTCAAAAGCCCTTTGCGGTATTAGCTGACCTACTCTTGTCCCTTCATCTCCCCGTCCGGGCCCACTGAGCCTCAAAACCGCGCGAGCCTATCTTTTCTTGATACCAGGCTTGCAAGGCGCTTCGACAAAATCCCAACTATTACAAATCTTAATATATATAATTTAATATATATTAAATAGTTTTTTATTTATATAACTAAAATTATATTATATGAAATCCTGAAATACGTTTTGCCAAGCTCGCGTAGCCAGAGTCCCCAACTTGGAGAATAAGATAAAATGATTTATAATACATTGCAGTATGTCTCGAACTCCGGTTTTGATTACAAAAATTCTATCCTTTCGACCAAAAGTCTTCCTCCTATGTACGGTGGCACTCTTAGCCACTCTGCAACTATCCTTTCTCAACAAGCGGGTCTTTGCAAGGGTGGATCAACCATTGCAAAGGTCGGCCTCATGCATCAGAAACAACTTTCCTGAGGTCATCCGGTACGTGCACAAGGTGGGGGAAAAAGATGGTTTGCTCGATTTTTTCGAAGCTGTCTTAAAAAAGGAAGGTTTTTTCGATCCAATCGGTGTGATCTCAAATACGATACAGGCTTGGAGAAAGGCCCCCCACCATATGATCTACTTTACCAAACACGAGGCAGACCAGATGGAGACGCTCATTGACCGGGTTGCCCTGTGCCCAAGCATTTCTGACCAAGAGAAAGCAGAATGGATAGCTCGAGCCATCGACTATAAAATTCAATACGAGATCCAAGAGGAATGGGAGCGCAGAACAGAGTGGGTAGAATCACCAAACGAGATCTTCTCCAAGATCAGGAAATTGGACATCAGCAAGTACGGTAAGGTCATTGGTGAGTTCCCCGGGAATAGCAGTTATGTCGTCATTGTCATCAATCAAATTCACCGCGGGTTGAGTGAGTATGTTGACCCAGAAATCGTCGCTACGCAAAGGGAAATTGCAGCCATTGAGGACACACTCATCGATAGTGGTATTTCAAACGTGTTGGCGTTAGAGGGATCTGAACTAAAGGAAATCGCACTTGAACTTGTTGAGCCACCACGAGTAGTGAATTTGGTGGAATACCGAGACTACTTAGAGGTTGTTAGTGACGCAGAGAATCCCCTAATAAATGACCTGTTGGCCGGCTATTATGGGGGAAGCCTTTGGCAAGAAGGATACCACCGTTACTTACTTCACACCTTTGGTGCTGAGACACCTGAGCTCCATGATAAGGCTGCTATGCTTAACTTGCTTACAAAGGAGCTCGTTGGCGTAATGAAGGATCTCTCCTTTTTTGGGGAGGAATTGGGAAGAGATCCAATTAGGGCAATTCCCAAAGCTGGATTGCTGGCAAGGTTGGAAATGACATTGAAGGCAAGCGGATCCAGCGATGCAACGGTCAAACAGGGATTAGAGATTCTCAAGCACGCCTGGCAATCGAGAGAATATGTTTTGGAAGGAGATATTATCAAAGCCGCCAGGGAAATACATGAGATGATGTGGGAATGTTCTATTCATACGCGCAATCTCTTCTTTCCCCAAAACATTGAGCAGATCTGGGAAAACACACGCACCAACGCAATTATTTTTGTCGTGGGTGTGTATCACAATCAAAAAGAGCCAGGTGAAGAAATCTCCACACTCACAGAAACGTTTCTCGACCACAAAATCTCTCACGTCGTAATCATGCCTCACACGGTCCAGTCCATACTGGACAAGAACACATAACGTGTTCTTGAATCCGCACCAATGTCCACCTCGTCCATCGTCCAACCTTTCTTGTTTCTAAGAACCTCTTGATCCTGCAAATAATTATGTTTTTCTAAGAAATGTAAAGTATCACTTGACACGTTTCGCTTTTTAATTTATAAAGCACTATTGAAACTCTTGATAAGGGGTGGACAATTGCCTTTCAATACCCGGAACAAGAAGGAGCCGTCCAAACCGGGCCTTCGCATGAAAGAGCTGGTTGAGGCCACTGGCGTACCCAAATCGACCATACTCCACTACCTGCATCAGGGACTGCTCCCTGAGCCCATCAAGACAAGCCCTAACATGGCCTATTATCCAACCGAGATCATTGACCGCATCAGGTTCATCCAGCACATGCAACGTCACCACCGGTTATCGCTTTCCGAGATCAAGCAGATCCTCGAATCGAAAGTTGGGGAGGTGGATTTACCCATCCGTCTTGAACTCCACGATATCATCTTCGGCCAACCCCGACAGGAGGGGCTCCTCGAGACATCAGCGTTTTGTAAAGCCACCGGACTGACAGAGCAACAGCTCAATGACCTGCTTCGGGCCAGACTGCTCATGCCACTTAATGAGGGCCTGTTTGACCAGGAAGACGTAAACATGGGCCAGATGTACGCGCGTAGATTTTCCCGTGGCTCACACATGGAAGATATCAAGTACTACGTAGAGTTGGGGGAAAAGATCGTGGACCAAGAAATGGCCTTGAGAAGGCGGATGACCGGTCACCTTCCTGATGAGGAGGATGCCGCACTCACCATAGAGATGGTCAAAAGCGCCCGCATGTGCCGTGCGTATATCATTGACCGTCTGTTTCAGCATCGCGTAGCAGCCATGCGGGATCTCAAAGACGAGGAGGTCTCATGAAGAGGATTCTCAGCTTTGTACCGATCTCTGGAATTGTCGGTTTCATCCTCGTTGGCAAGCTTTTCCGTTTTGATATTCCCATCATGCGCCTGGCTACCCTAATCATTCTTGCTGCCAACGCCATGGCCCTGTATCACCTCCACCGGCAGAAGGACGCCTCACACATCCATAAGGGTATGGCAAGTTGCATCCTTCTGGCTGCCCTCGCCTTCTGGATATGGCCCGAAGGCCTTGGCCGTCTCATTGCCAAATACCCCGCATCTGCGATCTATGCCGTATTGTTCTTCGTGGCCATCGGGCCCCCAATTCTCGGACGCGAGGTCTTCACCATGTTTTTCGCCAGAAAAACAACGCCCAAAGCTGTCTGCGAAACCGACATATTCCTTAGGATCAATCAACATCTGACTATCATCTGGGCAGTCCTATTCTTTCTGGGCGCTCTCTCGGGGCTCGTGCCCGGCTTTTTCGGCCTTCAAGGACCCATCTATGAAACCCTTTTCGAGGGCCTGCTGCCCGCCGCTTTGATGTTAGGACTGGGCCTTCCCATGAACAAAAAGTATCCATGGTATTATCAGCGCAAACTGGGCCTGACGCCCATTGGGCAGAAAGTAAGAGTTGATGAGGGCGATTCAAGGCCCCAACAAACGCTTCAGGCTCAGCCTTTCATAGAAAAATCAAAACCATTTAATGAATCAGAGGGGGTACAGAATATGTCTGATATACAAACCATAGTAGCTGTTAATGGATCGCCCCATGCCGGAATAGGCAACACATCCTTGATGATCGAGATGCTGCGTGACCCTCTTTCACGAGAAGGCTTCGATCTCAAGGTCATTAACCTTTCCGAGCATGAAATCGAGTACTGCACAGGATGTGCATTCTGCTTGGAGAAGGGCAATTGTTGGATCGATGACGATCACAAGTCCATCACGAAGAAGCTTCTGGCTGCCGATGGGATCATCCTCGCCTCACCAGTCTACGTCATGAACGTACCAGGTCAGATGAAGACCTTCATCGACCGCTGCCTTGCCTTGGGCCATAAACCACGCCCCACCTGGAGACCTGGCTTGGCGGTCAGCGTATCGGCTGGGTTAGCCGAAACCCAGGTGGTCCAGTATCTCGCTGCTGTGCTCCGCCCATTTGGGGCATTTCCTGTGGGTACATTTACAGCCATCGCAACGGGGATCGGAGAATTCCTAGGCAAAGAGGCTGTGGAGGCGAGGGCGATGGACCTGGCCGGCGATCTGACGCGGGCTATTAAGGAAAAGCGGCGGTACCCTGTTACAGATCAAGATCTTCGCTTTTACCTGTTCATGGGCGACCTGGTGAAGCGATACAAAGACACCATTATGAAACATGATCACAAGCACTGGGAGAAGCATGGCCTCCACGATGGCTTCGAAAGCTACGTCCAGCAAAAGACCGTTGAGGTGGCATTTGACAGCAAAGTGAGGGAGGCCTGGATTAAGGGGATGATCGCGGAGCGCGAAGAAAAAAAGCGTGCTAAAGAGGTAAAGGTCAAAAAAGAACAGGCTCCAGCTGCAGGGCCGAAGGCGGCAAAGACTTGCAAGGAGTTATTTCGCATTATGCCCCTGGGCTTTAAACCCGACGCGGCAGAAGGTCTATCAGCCACATACCAATTCCAAGTAAGCGGAAGCGAAGACTTTGTAGCATATCTCCAAATAGAAGAGGGTAAATGCACCTTTCATGAAGGCCAGGCGGATAGCCCCAGCGTCGTTATAAAAACGCCAGCTGACGTCTGGTTAGCGATAGCCAAAGGAGAGATGAACGGACAACAGGCCTTCATGAGCGGCAAGTACAAAGTGGAAGGCGATCTGTCTCTGCTAATGAAATTGAGCCAACTTTTCGGGAGATAATGTTGACGGTTTACCTAAGCGTGACTCTCTGAAGCCCATAGATTGCTGCCCATACCCGATGAGCAGTCCATCTGTCAAAACCTAGCTGCACCTAGCTTAAAAAGAACAGAGCATCACAAACTTGCCAGAACACCTATGACCGCAACGTTGCCGTTAAACGAAGAGGGCTCGTCAATAGCTCCAGTGCGGAAAGGATACTGGTGCAAACAATATCCGCTGAGACCAAGGTTTCCACGGCAACACCTTCCTCTAATATAACAGCAATACCGAGTGCGGCTTCTTTTAGCATTAGTCGGTCATTGCGGCCGTTTCCTACGCATACCGTATAGCCTGCTCCTAGGCCTTTTACATAATCGAGCTTGCTCTTGTCCTGATTATCCACAGAAAGGATGGAAAGCTCGCAAGGGACGCCCTCAACTCGGGACCTGACTTTGCCAAAGGTATCCGCAGTCAATATGTGCACTTGAAGCTCCTCGGATAAACCCTTTAGCGCCTCCTTGACCCCTGGCAAAACCTCTCCATCGACCGCGAGGGTGCCGTTATAATCCAAGACAAGATGCTCAAATTGCAACGTCTTGTACCCCGGAATCTTCACTTCTATCATTACTCCTCCTTCTGATTCTAATTCATGTTGATATAGGCTACTTACGACATTCCTAATAGAGCGGGGCCACGTTTTTGTCCAGTTCTTTTTGCCCTGAAGCTAATCCGCCCATTTGGAAAAAAGAGATCAAAGCTTCAAAATTAGCGTCTCTGCTCCTAATAAATTCCTAATTCCTTTTTCATTCTATCTGAACATTCAGGCCCTAAAAATAATAGGGAAAGCTATTTTAAGATAGGAGAAAAACATGAGCGAAAAAAGGCATGTGGATAAACTACTTTCGGTTTTTGACTTGACAATTCGTGACGCTTTGAGCCTAACCGAAACTATATCAATACGTGTTATGTTCATTTATGACAGAGTAGCGGAGATTAGGAAGTTCGTCATTTTGAATGACAAAATTCGAAAACAGACCTCAGACAAACTAACATTGTGGTTACAAGAAAATGTCGATGTCTCCCATGTCGCCCACGGGCTAAAATCAAACCAACTGGATGCTGATAATCTTTTGAGTTCATTGTAATTCAATCAGTAGTTAGAGACATACGCCATTCAACCCTAATTTCCCTCCAATAGACTTCTAGTCTATTCCTTATTTGATCGACACACTTGCTTAACAAAAGCCATGTAAGAGTATCACCAGATGCGATTACTGAAGGAACAAGAAATCACTGAATGAAAAGGAGGATACAATGGTCAGAATAAGCTTTTTTGTTTTATGTCTCCTTTTCCTCTTGGCCGGACTTATTTCTATAGCTCGGGGAAAGGGTCAAATAATGGTAAACCATTTTAAGAACTTCAATGCAGGAAACCATACAAGTGAATTCTTACAGGTCGCTTTGGTAACCTCAAAAAGAACTAGGCTTCAGATTTTGGTAACCAAGCGCAACGAGATTTTGGAAAATCATCGGTTGGTTTTGGGACCTGAAGGGGTCTGCGAAGGCAGGTTCAGGGGAGCCCAATCTTGGGGATACATACTCCCTGAGGGTAGCCGAGGAAAAGATTTAAGAGTCGCCATCTTCGTCCACACATTGGCAGGAGACGGAGAACCTATTCCTTATGAAATTAGACCACGGTCAGGAGAGGATACTGCTGGGTTTCGCATTACCACCGCCCAGATACGCTGAAGTAATTCTTACCGTTCCTAATAGAAATCTCAATTCTTCCGATCACTGCTATTTTAACAAAAATCTAATGCTTTTCTAATAAAACCCTAAAGCAGCCTTGCTTATGGTATGGAGATTTAATGTCTATCGGACTGGAAAGCATTGAAAAGTTTAAGTTCAGAGGAAGCTATGAAGAAAAAGAGAGTGTTGTTTGTCTGTACGCACAACTCCGCAAGAAGCCAAATGGCAGAGGCATTCCTAAATGCCCTGGCAGGGGACCGGTTTGAAGCGGAAAGCGCTGGTCTTGAACCTGGGGAGTTAAATCCTTTGGTCATACAGGTCATGAGAGAAGTAGGATTTGATTTAAAGGAAAACAAGGCGGAGAGTGTTTTTGAGTTTTTTAAGCAAGGTCGGCTTTACAACCATATCGTATACGTTTGCGAAAAAGAGACAGAGGAAAAATGTCCTCTCTTTCCTGGGATAGGAAAAACGCATAGCTGGCCCTTTCCAGATCCTGCAAAATTAAATGGGAGCCACGAGGAGAAACTTGAGCAGGCCAGAAAAATCAGAGATGAAATAAAGTCTAAGATCGAGAATTGGATCAAGTAATACTAATGAACATCTGGTGTGGAGGAATAGTTGTTAACTGATTTCAAGATGTGACTATTGAGGTTCCGTTGCCAATCTTCCATGCCTTACAATCTCACCCTCTATCATGTAGACAACCTCTTCAGCGATGTTCGTGGCATGGTCTGCAATCCGCTCAAGGTGCCGGGAAATCAAGAGGAGGTTGACAAGATACGCAACCCTATCTGGATTATTTTTTATGGCCTGCTTTATCACGTCATAGGCCTCGTTCTCC